>CANGRN010000322.1 GCA_947455695.1 Alphaproteobacteria bacterium | reverse complement strand
CGACTTCGGCCAGTCCCGACATGAAATCCACCGACAGCAACCGGTCCATACGGGCCAGGTTGATCGCCACATGCAGCTTGCCGCTGGAGGCCGTGACCGGGATTCCATCCTCGGCGCAGATCCGCAGGATGGCCAGGACATCATCGCGATTGCGCGGCACCAGCACCGCGTCTGGAACATCGGACACAAGGCCGGCGCGCAGACGAAGCCGGTCGGCGGCAGTTCCGCGCGCGGCATGCGCCAGGCGCGTATCCTTGTCTTCGCGCACGCCCTGTTCGCCCAGCAGGGCGGTGAATTTTTCGCGGGAGGGGTCGGCCAGGCGGCTGGCGGGCAGGGCGATGTCGGCGCGCGCGCGGGCCGGGGTCAGCAGCAGGGCCGGCATGGCCAGCGCATCCGCTAGCCAGCGCCAGGACGGCTCGGCCGCCCCGGCATCTGTATCCCAGCGAATCCACTGATTCATGACAGGCAGACTAGCGCAAAAGCGGGGCGCGGCGGTCTGCCTAGATGCGCAGATTCACAGAAGCGGGGCAGATTTCGAAGGTTGCGGGCAGGATCCCGGCGCTTTCCCCGTCGGTTTCCACGTCCACCGGTGCGTGGGTGTCCAGGGTGGGGGCTGCCGTCAGCCGCGTGGTGCGCAAGGCGCGGGCATCATCGGCGCGGCCCCGTCCGTCCAGCACGGTCATGGCGAACCCATCGCCATGGGTCGCCAGGCTGACGCTGGAAATGCCGGCGATCTCGTCATAGCCGGGTGCCATCAGCCGCACTCGGGTCGGACGCCAGGCCAGCCGCGCCAGGAACCGGTGCCACGCATGCGCAAACCGGTGACCGAACAGCCGGGCGATGCGGGCGCGGCCCAGGGCGCGCGCCGTGCTGGCGGTCAGGCCGAAGCTGGCGCCGCCCAGGAAAAAGCGCGTCACCGGTTCACCGTTGCCGCTGATACAGGCGACCTTGCCCAGGGCCGTCTTGTGGATGCGGGCGCGGGCCAGATGCGCCACACCGGCCTGCCAGCCTGGCGCGATGTTGAAGCGGCGGCAGAGCAGGCTGTCATGGCCGCTGTGCACGAAGCTGAAAGTTGCATCGGGCATCACGGCCGCACCGCGTTCGAAGAAGCCGTTCAGCGCCTCGTTGATGGTGCCGTCGCCGCCGACCGCGATGATTTCCATGTGGCCGTCGCGCAAGGCGTCGCGCACCATATGGGCGGCCTGGCCCGCGCCGGTGGTGACGAAAAAGGACATCAGGGGAAAGATGCGCTCCAGCGCTTCCTCGATCTCTTTCCAGTCGCGCCCGGTGCGTCCGCCGGCGGAGTTGGGATTGAAGACGACGAAGGCGGTCACGGCACGGTCCTGTACAGCGGCGCCAGGCTGTCAATCTCGCGCGCGGTCTTGTCCGCATCCCAGCCCAGGTAAGCCGCCATCTGGGCCGCAACCTTTTCGGCCACCGCCTTGCTGGGCGGGCCGAACTGGCCGATGCCGGTGCGCCGCATCACCATGTCTTCCAGGGTCAGCGCCATTTCCTCGCGCAACGCGAAGCCGATCTGCGCCGGCGTATCGCCGCTTTTGCCCAGCTTGACCAAGTCGGTCAGCCGCGCACCCTTCAAGGCTTCGGGCAGGCGCGCGCCCAGCATGTGGGCCATGTGCCGCAAAGTGGAAATGCCGGGCCAGGTTTTCTGGAAGCCCTTCACCATCTCCTCGAAACGGTCGAAGCGTCCGCCGGGGAGCGGCGTGGTAGCGGTGGCGCAGCGCGGCGTTTTGATATCCAGCTTCGCGGCCAGCGCGTCGGTGATCTTTTCCGCCAGATCGCGCGAGGTGGTCCATTTGCCGCCCAGCGCCGAGAACACGCCGTCCAGCGCACCTTCCTTGCCGTGGTCCACCAGTTCGAAGCGGCGGCTGACATTGTAGCTGTCTTTTGAACCGTCGCGGACCAACGGTCGCAGGCCGGCATAGAAGAATTCGACATTATCCGTCGCCAGCGGCGCGGCGGGGAGGTATTTGCGGAAGGTGGCGAGGAAGCCTTCGATGTCTTCGTCGCTGACCGCCACGGTGGACGGATCGCCGGTGAAAGGCGTGTCGGTGGTGGCCAGCAAGGTATGACCGCGCCAGGGCAGGGCGAACAGGTGACCGCTGCCGGCCTCGATGGTCAGCGCCGCGGTGCTGATCTGCGGCACCATCACATGGATGCCCTTGGAGCGGATCAGCTTGTGCGCAGCCGCTTCCCCCGTTGCCTGTTCCAGGAACAGGTCGGCCCAGGGGCCGGCCGCAACCAGCACGGTCTTCGCCCGGATATCGAAACAGGTGCCCGCCATCGTCTCATGCACGCTGCAGCCTTCGACCTTGCCGTTTCGCAGGATCAGCCGGTCGGCCGAAACATAGTTGGCGATGGCCGCGCCATGGGCATCCGCATCGATCAGGTTTTCCAGCGCGATGCGTTCGGGGCTGTACATCTGGGCGTCGTGATATTCGAAGGCGCCTTCAAAAGAATCGCCTTCCAGCACCGGCTCGCGCGCCAGCGCTTTCTTTTTGCTGAGCCAACGATGGCCGGGCAGGCGCTGCCGGGGATCTTCCAGCTGGTTGCGGTCAAAGGACAGAAGATCATAAAGGCTGAGCCCCGCCTTCAGCTTGAAGCGCTCGACCAGACCCGCGCCATACAGCGGCAGCAGGAAGGGCAATGGCCGCACCAGGTGCGGCGCCATCCGCATCAGGTTGCGTCGCTCGCGTAGGGATTCGCGCACCAGTCCGAATTCGAAGTTGCGCAGGTAACGCAATCCGCCATGGGCGAGCTTGGAATTGTGGGCGCTGGTGGCCGAGGCAAAGTCCCGCGCCTCGACCAGCGCCACTTTCAAGCCGCGCATCGCGCAATCGCGCGCGGTGAAACAACCGGTGGCGCCGCCGCCGATGATCAGGACGTCAAATTGTTCGTTGGAGAGACGATCTAAAGCGCGCTGCATGCGCGCGGGAGGCTACAGGTCAAATAAGCGAATGCCTACTTGATCTTGCCTTCCTTGAAGGT
>CANGRN010000321.1 GCA_947455695.1 Alphaproteobacteria bacterium | reverse complement strand
TGGTGGGTGATTTCACCTTGCCGCTGTCCATTCCCGATCTTCCCGGCAATCCCCGCCGCGCCGGCTTCTTTCCCGGAAGCACCATCGGCAACTTCAAGCCCGATGCGGCGATGGCGCTGCTGCGGCGCATGCGCGGCGTGCTGAACGGCGGCGGGCTTCTGATCGGGGTGGACCTGGTCAAGGACCCGGTGCGGCTGCATGCGGCCTATAACGATGCCGCCGGCGTCACGGCCCTGTTCAACAAGAACCTGCTGGCGCGCGCCAACCGCGAGCTGGGCGCCGATTTCGACCTGGACGGCTTTGCCCATTACGCGCCCTACAACGCGCTGGCGCACCGGATCGAGATGTACCTGGTCAGCCTGAAGCGCCAGAGCGTGACCCTGTGCGGCCGGCGCTTCGACTTCGCGCAAGGCGAAGCGGTGCACACCGAGGACAGCCACAAATACACCATCGAAAGCTTCCGCGAGATGGCCTGCCGCGCCGGCTTCAATCCCCGCGCGGTATGGACCGACGAGGACCGGCTTTTCAGTCTGCACTGGCTGGAATCGCGCTGACCGCTTTTACGAGGCCAGCATCAGAATCGGCGCCTGCCAGCCCTTGAGCACCGCGGTGGCGGTGTTGCCGAAGAACAGTTCCTCGCCCGGCCGCGCGCTGACGCCCATCGCGATCATGGTGGCGCCCCGGCCCGCTTCCTTCAGGATGGCATCGGCCGCCGCCGAGCGCGGCGAGATGCGGGTCGTCACCTTCACGTCGTAACGCTCGCCCAGTTCGGTCATGTCCTTCAGCACGCTTTCCTCGCGCGTGCGGGTGCGCGAGCGCCCGTCGGTCTGGGACACGAACAGGCAATGCACGCCCGCGCCGGTCGCGCGCGCCAGGGCAAGAGCGATCTCGGCGGCGCGGCGCGACTGGGGCGAGCCGCTCACCGGCACCAGGATGCGGCTCCTGCGGGTCAGCGGCGCCGGGCTCGGGCCGTCGGCAAAAACGATCAGCGGCCCGTCAAACCCGGCCGCAAGCTGCGTGATCTTGGGCGCAAAGCCGCCATCGGATTCCACGCTGGCATCCAGCGCCACGAACATCAGGTCATAGCCCTTGCCCGCCTCGTCCTTCACCACATCGGCGGGCGCATCCAGCGGCACCCGCGCCGTCAGATGCACCTTTTCCGGATCGGGTTCGGCCTCATCCGCCATCACCTTGGCGGCGCTTGTCCTGGCCCCGGCCTTGACCTCCCTGGCCAGGGGATCGGCTTTCAGGTCCGCGCCGCTGTGCTCGCGCGACTGGGCGCCGATGAGTTTCTTGTGCTCGGCGTCCTTGGCGACATTCTGTTCGGCATGGCCGGAAAATCCTTCCCGGGCCTTGTCGGCCTGCCGCTCCGCCGAAGAATAGGCGCTGTGATCCTGGTTGTCGGTGGCCGCACCGACCGCGTCTTCGGCCTGGCGCAGATCGGCTTGCAGCTTCAGCATGGTGACCGGCATGCCCTGGGCACCTGCCAGCAAGCCTGCCAACCGCGCGCCCATATGGCCCACCGGACTGTCATCCACGGCCAGCAGCAACCGCTCCAGCCTGGGCAAGAATCCCTTCTGGTCCATCGCTTCGCGGGCGATGCGGATTTCTTCCTCCTTGCTCATCGGCAAGCCGGAGAGGGCGGCGCGCAGCATGGGCGGCATCGCCATGGTGGTGATCACCGCCATGGTGACGATCATGGTGTAGAGATTCTGGCTCAGCGCACCCATCGAAAGCCCGATGGACGCCACGATCACCTCGGTGGAGCCCCGCGCATTCATGGCGCAGCCCAGCGCGATGCCTTCGCGCCATGTCAGCCGCCCCAGCATGGCCCCGGCAAAGGCGCCGGAGAATTTCCCGATCGAGGCGATCGCCACCAGCAATACGGTCAGTCCCGCAAGCCTGGCGTCCTTCAGGATCGTCAGGTCCGCCGCCAGCCCCGACATGCCGAAGAAGATCGGCATGAAGAAGGCCGTGATCATGCCGCGCAACTGGCCCTGGATGTGGTTGGTCAGGATGGGCGGCTCCCCGATAAGCACCCCGGCCATGAAGGCGCCCAGCACCGTGCGCACGCCCAGCAACTGGGTGATGATGGCCATGACGCCGGTGATCACCAGGATGGTGGTGATGACGGGAAAGTCGCTGCGGAAATTGTCGTTGACCCAGCGGATGGCGGAAAACACCAGCCAGCGCCCGGCGGTGAAGCAGAACACCAGGAACAGCACCACCCCGCCCACTGTCTGGACCAGGTTCAGGACATCCAGTCCTCCGCCGCCGGCGCCGCCGCGCGCGCCGGTGATGCCGAAGATGATGGCGATGATCACCCAGCCCACCGTATCTTCCATGATGGCGGTGGCCACGATCACCTGTCCAAGGTTGCGGCGCATGAAATTCATTTCCCGCACCACCATCGCCACGATCTTGATGGACGAGATGGAAAGCGCCGTGCCCAGGAACAGCGATGTGGCCAGGCGGTTGCCGCCGCTGGCGCCGCCAAGGAGCGCCGGAGGGCCGAATTCGCCCAGCGCAAACCCGCAGGCAAAGGGAAAGGCGATGCCGCACAGCGCGATGGCCACCGCGGCCCAGCCGGATTTGCGCACCAGTGACAGGTCCGTTTCCATCCCTGTCAGCAGCAGCAGCATCAGGATGCCGACCTGGGAAAGGCCGTCGATCATGCCCTTCTGCGCTTCGTCCTTGGGAAAAATGAAGTGCTGCGCTTCCGGCCACACCCAGCCAAACAGCGAGGGCCCCAGGATGATGCCGGCCAGCAAGGTCCCCATCAGTGCGGGCTGGCCGATGCGCTGCATGCCTTCGCCCAGCACCCGGCCCACCACCAGCAGCAACAGGATCTCGGCCACCAGCAATCCTTCGGCGCGGCCGGTGCCGCTGGACCCGTTGCCGGCGGCGGCCCCATGCGCGGCAGCCACGGCATGGCCGGCCAGAATCACGATCAGGAAAAGCCCCAGGACCAGGAGCCCCGGCAGTGAAGAAATGCGCGTCCGAATGGCC
>CANGRN010000320.1 GCA_947455695.1 Alphaproteobacteria bacterium | reverse complement strand
CCTATCGCGGTCCCAACAGCCTGGACCCCGGCAGCCGCGGCAATGAGACGGTGAACCTGACCGCCTATGCCGGGGCGCGCGTCTGGGATGGCGGCGAAGCCTGGGCCGACCTGGAAATGGACCAAGGCTTTGGCCTGTCGAACACCCTGGGCGTGGCGGCCTTCACCAATGGCGAAGGCTCCAAGGTCGGCAAGGCCGTTCCCTATCTGCGGCTGCACCGGTTGTTCTTCCGCCAGAGCTTCGATCTTGGCGGCGAGGCGGGGGTGCTGGAAAGCCAGGCCAACCAGCTAGCCGGCAGCCGCACCGCCGACAATGTGATTGTCACCCTGGGCAAGTTCTCTCCGGGCGATGTGTTCGACACCAATGATTACGCCCACGACCCGATGCACGATTTTCTCAACTGGGCGGTGATCGATGCCGGGCCCTGGGACTATGCCGCTGATGCCTGGGGCTACAGCTATGGCGGGGCAGTGGAATGGAGCTTTTCGGACTGGACCTTGCGCGGCGGACTGTTCGACCTGTCGCGCATACCCAATGGCACCGAGCTGACGCGCGGCTTCGGCCAGTATCAGCTGGATGGCGAAGTCGAGCGCCGTGTCACCCTGTTCGGCCGGGCCGGCAAGATCAAGCTTCTGGGCTTCGCCAGCCGGGGCCGCATCGGCGATTATACCGATGCAGTCAACCTGGCGGCGGCGACGCGCCGCCCGGCCGATATTTCCCTGGTCCGCCTCGGCGCCTGGAAAACCGGCATGTCGCTGAACCTGCAGCAGGCGTTGAGCGATGATCTGGGATTCTTCCTGCGTGCAACGCTCAACGATGGCAGCAAGGAAGGCGAGGAATTCACCGACATGGCCAACAGCATCCTGGCTGGCCTGTCATGGAACGGACAATCCTGGGGCCGCAAGGACGACACCATCGGCCTGGCGATCGAAAGCGGCGGCATGTCTGACGCCGGCCGGCGCTTCTTCGCGGCCGGCGGGCTTGGCATCCTGATCGGTGACGGCCGCCTGGATCATTACGACCGCGAAAATGTGATCGAAACCTATTATGCCGCCAAATTGTGCGACGGCATCACCGGAACGCTCGACTACCAGTTCATCGCCAATCCTGCCTACAATGCCGACCGCGGTCCGGTGTCGGTGTTCGGCGTCCGCCTGCACGGTGAGTTCTGATTTAGTCCTGGCAATAGCGCGCCGCCGCATGCTTGTGCGACAGGTTGGGTGACATTTTCAGCCTTGCCGCTTCCGCATCCGCCAGGTCCTGCGCATCGGGCAGGGAAGGGATGGTGATGCGCTCGCCCATGTCCAGCCCCTTGAGCGCGGCATCCACCATCTCGTCCACTTCCATCACCCGCTCGGGCGGCAGCTTGTCGACATCGGTGCCGGCGCGTTCCCAGATTTCGGTGCGGGTGGCGCCGGGCAGCACGGCCTGGATGGTGACGCCATTGTCGTTCAGGTCCTTGGTCAATGCCTGGGACAGGGCCAGCAGATACGCCTTCGACCCGCCATAGACGCCGTTGAAGCGTTCGGGATTGACCGAGGTGATGCTGCACATGTTCACGATGGTGCCGCGTTTGGCGGCGACAAAGGCGCGCCCCGCCGCCAGCGCCAGCCGCGTCGCAGCGGTGATGTTGAGGGCAATGATGTTTTCGATGGTGCCCAGGCTGGTGTCCAGGTGCCGCTCCACCGTGGCGATGCCGGCATTGTTGAGAAAGAAGCTGATCGCCGCGTCATGCTCCAGTTTCTGTTCGACGTGCGCGACATCGCTGCTTTGTGTCAGATCTGCGACAAGCACTTCGGACGCGGCGCCGTCCTGTCGCAATTCATCGGCCAAGGCGTCCAGTCGCGTCTTGTCGCGCGCCACCAGCACCAGGTCATAGCCGCGTTTGGCCAATCGCTGGGCATAGACTTTGCCGATGCCGGTGGAGGCGCCGGTGATCAGGGCCTTGGGTCGGGTCATGACGAAAACTTGAGGCCCGGCGGGCGGCTTTGCAAGCCCGCCCCGGCATGCGAGATTTCGCGCGGGTTTTCCAAACGAGTCCCATGCGCCGCATCCTGCTGTCCGCCTGTCTGCTGTTGCTGCCCCTTCAGGCCCATGCCGCGGGCAAGCAAGGCCTGTGGACCGTCACCACCATCTGGCGGTTCGGCATGGACAAGGTGCCGCCGGCCATTGTCGCGCTCGCCCGGCAGCAGGGCCTGAAGCCGCCGGTCAACGGCCAGCCTTTTGTTCATCACATCTGCATGACCCCCTATGAGGCCGATGGCCGCCAGCCGCTGCATCTCAACAGCCGCGACCTGGACTGCAGCTTTCGCACCGTCAGCATGCGCCGCGGCGTGATGGTGACCGAAAGCATCTGCCACGGCCCCCTGGAGGGCGTCACCCGCGGCCAGGTCACCTGGCAGGGCAACACCCATTTCGAGGGCAATACGGAGTTCAAGGGCAAGTATCGCGGCGATCCGGCCCGCATGAGTTCCACCTTCAGCGCCGACTGGGCGGGCGATGATTGCCGGGGCGTGCGGCCCTATGTGGCCCAAAATAATTGACAGGCTGATCCGGCCTGTCAGATTTGCGGTATAACGAAGACCTCAGAAGGGGACATCACATGACGCGCAAGCTCGCTTCGACCCTCATCGCCGCCGCCATCCTCATGCCTGCTGCCGCCTTGGCGGTGCCGCACGGCAAGCCGGGCCTGTGGAACATCACCACCACCATGCAGATGGCCTCGATGCCCAAGATGCCGCCCGAAATGATGGAGATGATGAAGAAGCGGGGCATGAACATGCCCATGCCGGGCCAGCCCATGACCAGCCAGATGTGCATGACGGCGGAGCAGGCGGCCATGGACAAGCCGCCGAACATGGACCGTGAAGGCGTGAAGTGCACGCCCCACGTGCTCAACCAGACCTCAAGCTCGGCCAGCACCGAGATCGTCTGCCACGGCATGATGGAGGGCACGGGCCGTTCCCAGATCAGCTGGCGCGGCGACACCCATTATGAAGGCACCTACAGT
>CANGRN010000319.1 GCA_947455695.1 Alphaproteobacteria bacterium | reverse complement strand
TCACCGACAATGTGATCGGGGCGGTGCATGTCTTCATGACCAACGGCAAAGGATGGTCCGACAAGCTGCTGCCACTGCCGGGGCAGGGCGCTGCCGATATCGTCTCGACCAATGATTTTGGCCCCGAGGCGCTGTTCAGTTTCCAGAACTACCTGACCCCGCCGACCCATTATTTCGACGATGGCACCGATCATCCCAGGGCCATCAAGTCCCTGCCGGCGCGTTTCGATGCGTCGAACCTGGTCAGCGAGCAGTTCGAAGCCGTGAGCAAGGACGGCACCAAGATCCCTTACTTCGTCACAAGGCCCAGGACCCTGAACGGCCCGGCGCCCACCGTGCTGTACGGCTATGGCGGCTTCGAGGTGTCGTTGACCCCGGGCTACAGCGCCAATATGGGGCGGCTGTGGCTCAGCCATGGCGGCATCTATGTGGTGGCCAATATCCGCGGCGGCGGCGAGTTCGGGCCTGCCTGGCATGACGCGGCGCTGAAGAACAAGCGCCAGCATGCCTATGACGATTTCGAGGCCGTGGCCGCCGACCTGGTCCAGCGCGGCCTCACCACCACCAGGCAGTTGGGCATCATGGGCGGCTCAAACGGGGGGCTGCTCGTGTCCACCGTGATGGTGCAGCGGCCCGAGCTGTTCGGCGCCGTGGTCTGCCAGGTGCCGCTGATCGACATGATCGCCTATACCCATATCGGCGCCGGCGCGAGCTGGGTGGCCGAGTATGGCGACCCGGCGATTCCCGCCGAGCGCGATTACATCCTCACCTACTCGCCGTACCAGAATGTGAAGAAGGGCGTGAAATATCCGCCGGTGTTCTTTGTCACCGCCACCAGCGATGACCGGGTGACGCCGGTACATGCCCGCAAGATGGCGGCGCGAATGCTGGAGCAGGGCCACCAGGTGATGTTCTACGAGAACACCGATGGCGGTCATGCCGCCGCCGCCGATCACCGCCAATATGCCGAGATGTTCGCGCTGAGTTTTGTGTACTTCGCGCAGAAGCTTGGACTTCAAGGATAGCGCGCACCGGGCAAGCCTGTCCGCGCAGTCGCATTAACACTTGTTACTTTAACGATGCCTGTTAAGCGCGTTCGCAGATAACTGTCCGAACTTTGGTACGCTTGGGCTACATCCGGACTGTCCCATTTTGAGGCAATCCCAATGCGCAAGGTTCTTAAGAAACTGCTCCGCGACGATACCGGCGCCACGGCCATCGAATATGGCCTGATCGCCGCCCTGATCGCCGTGGCCATCATCAGTGGCGTGTCGGCGGTGGGCTCCAAGCTCTCCACCAGCTTCGAGACGGTGCAGACCAGCCTGAAGTAGGCCCTCCGCTCTTCGCGGAGGCCTGAAAAGAAAAAGCCCGCCGGAAGGCGGGCTTTTTCGTTTTCAGCGACCTTTGGCGATCCGCGGCTTGGGCGGCGCGGCAGGGGCTTCCTTGGGCTTGGACGCCTTGTAGATCTTGGTCAGGGCCTCGCGGCTCTTGATGGCGGCGGCGGTCATTTCGGGGAGCTTGGGCATGGGGAACTTTCGGGTGGGAACTTCTGGTCCCCACCCTAGAACTCTGGTGCCTGTCCGTAAACGGAGGATTCCACATGGCGGCCACCCGCCCTCAAACCGGTCTACCGGACCGATTTGACCGGCAAGCCGGTCGGGCCTCACCCGTAAACGGCCATTTCCGCCTGGCTGCCCAGCGTCAGCCCGGTGCCGCGCCCTGGATGCCCAACCGGACCAGGTAGACCGACTGGGAGGCGCACATCCACAGCCAGTCGCGCTTGGGACCGCAGAAGGTGAGGTTGGCGCAGGTCTCGGGCAGGCGGATGCGGCCGATGCACTTGCCGGCCGGATTCCACACCGTGACGCCCATATAGCCGGGGACCGAGGTCGAGCCGGACCAGACATTGCCCGCCACGTCCACCCGGTGGCCATCGGGGCCGCAATGCACCCCGTCCACGTTGCAGTCGGTGAAGCGGCGCTGGTTGGCGATCTTTGTGCCCACAACATCGGCCACGTCGATGCCGGTGCCCCAGGCGAAATAGACCTTGGAATAGTCGGGCGAGAAGGCGATGCCGTTGGGCACCAGGCCCAGCTTGCCTTCCACGATCACGTCCAGGCGCCCGCTGGGGTCCCAGCGATAGATGGACGGCGGGCGCACCTGCTTCTGTGAACCGATAATGCCGGCGCTGCCATTGCCGATAGTGGGGTTGGCCAAGCCCTTGGGATTGAAGATGGCGATGCCCGGATCGGGATGTCCCTCGGCCAGCTGCGCGCCGTAATAGGGATCGGTGAACCAGATCGAACCGTCCTTGTGGGGCGCAATGTCGTTGGGCGAGTTCAGCGGCTGGCCATTGTAGTTGTCGGCGATGACGGTCATCGAGCCGTCATGCTCCCAGCGGATGACGCGGCGCAGGAAATGCTGCGCGGTAATCTGGCGGCCCTGGAAGTCGAAGGTGTTGCCGTTGGAGTTGAAGGACTGGTGGCGGAATTCGCTGATCTGGCCGGTCTCCCAGATGTAGCGATACTGGATGTCCTTCGACACGTCGGAGAACACCACATACTGTCCTTCGCTCGACCAGGCCGGACCTTCGGCCCATTCGAATCCGGTCTTCACGCGCTTGATGGAGCTGTGGCCGATGAAGCAGTCATTGGCGGCTGGATCCAGGATCAGGATATCGGGATCGGGATAGATATTGGGCGGCGCGTCCTCGCCATAGGTGCGGCCATTGAGGATGGAGCTGGACGGCGCAAACACCGGCTTGCCCTGTGCGTTGACCAAAGTGGGCACCGATGCGGCGGCGCCGGCCAGCATGCCGCGGCGCGTCAAATTGAAAGTCATTGAAGAATCCTCCCGAGCCTTGTTGTTCTGGCCGGAAGGGGAACCCGGTCCGGCGGACCTGTCAACTCAGCCCGGAGCGGCTCCCTGGATGTTCACCCGCAGCATGTAGATGGACTGGGTCGCGGTCATGAACAGGTGGTCGCGCTTGGGCCCGGCAAAGCACAGGTTGGCGCAGCCTTCCG
>CANGRN010000318.1 GCA_947455695.1 Alphaproteobacteria bacterium | reverse complement strand
GGGGAGAGAAACATGGCATTCCTGACACGGCGCGCGATGCTGTCTTCGACAGCGGTGGCGCTGGCAATGCCCGGCATGACGGCCCAGGCACAAACCAGGGCGGCGCCCGATACCGAATGGCGCAACTATGCCGCGGACCTGGCCAACACCCGTTATGCGCCGCTTGACCAGATCAATGGGTCCAATTTCGACAAGCTGGAAGTCGCCTGGCGCTTTCCGTCATCCATCCTGGGTTCGCGCCCGGAATATACCTGGGAAGCCACGCCGCTTCTGATCAAGGGCAAGCTCTACACCACCGGCGGAGCGCGCCGCGATGTGATCTGTGTCGATGCCGCCAATGGCGAGCTGCTGTGGATGTTCCGCAAGGATGAAGGCGCCCGCGCCCGCAACGCGCCGCGCCAATATTCGGGGCGTGGTCTTGCCTATTGGACCGACGGTACCGAGGAACGCATCCTGTATGTCACGCCCGGCTATCAGCTGGTGGCGCTGGATGCGAAGTCCGGTCTGCCGGTCGCCGGATTCGGCGATGCCGGCGTGGTGGACCTCAAACTCAACGACGACCAGGTGATCGATCCGGATGGCGGCGAAATCGGCCTGCATGCCACGCCCACGGTTGCGCGCAATGTTGTGATCGTGGGCGCGGCCCATGCCTCGGGCAGCGTGCCGGGTATCAAGCCGCGCACCAAGGGCTATGTCCGCGGTTTTGACGTGAAGACCGGCAAGCGGCTATGGATTTTCCACACCATCCCGCTGAAGGGCGAGTTCGGTTACGACACCTGGCTGCGGGCCGGCGAGGCGGAAAAGGCCACCAACACCGGCGACTGGGGCCAGATCTCGGTGGATGAGGAACTGGGCCTGGCCTATCTCGGCATCGAGATCCCGTCGGCCGATGAATCCGGCATCCGCCGCCAGGGCAATACGCTTTTCAGCAACTGCATCGTCGCGGTCGATCTGGAAACCGGCAAGCGCCGCTGGCACTACCAGCTGGTGCATCACGATATCTGGGACCGTGACGTGCCCTGCGCCGCAATCCTGTGCGACATCCCGCACAACGGAAAAATGGTGAAGGCGCTGGCCCAGCCCAGCAAGCAATGCTTCCTGTATGTGCTGAACCGCGAGACCGGCCAGCCGATCTGGCCGATCGTGGAAAGAAAAGTGCCCAAGGGCGATGTGCCGGGCGAATGGTATTCGCCGACCCAGCCGATCCCCAGCAAGCCACCGCCATACGACGTGCAGAGTGTGGATGCCTTCACCGTCATCGATTTCACGCCCGAATTGCACGCCAAGGCGCTGCGGCTTCTGGCGCACTACAAGACCGGGCCGGTTTACACCCCGCCGTCCTTGTCCAAGGCCGATGGCTTGTGGGGTACCTTGACCTCGCTCGCCACCCAGGGCGGCACCAACTGGGCCGGCGGTTGCTACGACCCGGAAACCCACACGGTTTACACCTTTTCGGAAACCACCGTGGCGGTGGACGGGCTGGTGCCGGGCAATCCGCGCTTCACCGATGCCGATTTCGTGCGCGGCACATTTGCCGCGGCGCCCACCAGGGCGGCCGTGATCCAGGGCGGCGATGAATATCTGGCGCCGCCCACCGCGGTCGCCAATGCGGGCGCGGGACCCGCAGCAGGGGCTGCTCAGGAATTCCGCCCCGGCGTGCTGACCATCGACGGTTTGCCGTTGATGAAGCCGCCTTATGGCCGCATCACCGCCACCGATCTGGAGAAGGGCGACATCGCCTGGCAGATCGCCCATGGCGATACGCCGGACAACATCAAAAATCATCCGGCGCTGAAGGGCCTGAAGATTCCGCGCACCGGCCGGCCCGGCCTGATCGGTCCCACGGTGACCAAGTCGCTGGTGATCTGCGGCGAGTCCGGTTTTGCCACCACGCCGAACGGCAAGCGCGGCGCCCTGTTGCGTGCCTATGACAAGAAGACGGGCGAGGATCGCGGCGCGGTCTATATGCCGGCGCCGCAGACGGGTTGCCCGATGACCTTCATGCTGGGCGGCAAGCAGCACATTGTGCTGACCATCGGCGGCCCGGGCTTCCCGGCCGAGATGATCGCGTTCCGCCTGCCCTAGAAACGATAAAGTTCAGTAGCCCAGCTTGAGCATGGTGTTGGTCGCGCCGTTCACGGTGCCCTTGTCCAGCCATTCCAGCGAGGCCTTGAACAGGATCATATGGTTCTTCTCCCACATGGCATTGTGGGAGGAGCAGCCCAGGTCGATGAACACTTTCTGCGGGCTGCCGATATCGGCATAGAAGTCGCGCACCCGCTCGGGCAGGACCTGCTTGTCGTTGATGCCGCTGACCATCAGGGTCGGGGTGGTCATGGCCTTCACCTTCTCCTGCGTCCAGCCCCAGCCCGTGGACGAAATAGACGCGCGTCGCACCGCCGGTGTCCGCTTGGCGCCCACCGGATCGGATTTCAGCATTTCCGACCAGACCGAGGCGGCGGCTGCCGGATCGACCTGGCCTGGGCAAGGCGCCTGGCGTTCCCAGTTGGCGGTGAATTCGTCATGGCTCTGGGTGCTGTATGTGGGACCGGGGACCGGCAGCACCGCAGGTGCTTGCGCCTTGACGGCGCGGCCATAGGCCGGCGCCAGCAGGATCAGCTTGCTCACCTGATCCGGATGGTTGGCGGTCCAGCCGCCGGCGCGTGGGCCGCCTTGCGACCAGGCGATCAGGTTCACCTTGTCCACATGGCGCAGCTTTTTGATGTAGGCGATCGTGGCGGAAATATCGTTCCAGTCGGATTCGATGTTGGTCAGGGCGCCGGGATAGCTGGTCACGCAGTTGGTCCCGAAGCCGGTCTGCGGCCCCGGCGCCGGGTTGCACTTTTCCGCCATGGGCGCGGGACGCGCCGAGCGGCCATAGCCGGTCATGTCGACGCTGAACACGTCATAGCCGGCTGCGGCCAGATACCCCATCCAGCTGTAATCCTGGTAGGGCACGTCGAAGCTGACTTCGGCGGGGGTGCCGGCGCCGTGCACGAACAGCACGACCTTGTCGCCCGCGCCGCTTTTC
>CANGRN010000317.1 GCA_947455695.1 Alphaproteobacteria bacterium | reverse complement strand
CGTCAATGCGCACCTATCGCCCGTGCAGCAGCGCAATCTTGAGAAGGCGTGGAACAGCAAGGTGCTGGACCGCACCGCGGTGATCCTGGAAATCTTCGGCGAGCGCGCCGCCACGCGGGAAGGGCGGTTGCAGGTCGAACTGGCGCATCTGAATTACCAGCGCTCGCGCCTGGTGCGCAGCTGGACCCATCTGGAGCGCCAGCGCGGCGGCTTCGGCTTTCTGGGCGGCCCGGGCGAAAGCCAGATCGAAAGCGACCGCCGCCTGATCGCCGAACGCATCGTGCGCATCAAGGCCGAGCTGGAAAAGGTCAAGAAGACCCGCAGCCTTGGCCGCCAGGCGCGCAAGAAGGTGCCGTTCCCGGTGGTGGCGCTGGTCGGCTACACCAATGCCGGCAAGTCGACCCTGTTCAACCGCCTGACCGAATCCGAGGTGCTGGCCAAGGACCTGCTGTTCGCCACCCTGGACCCAACCATGCGCGGGGTGAAGCTGCCGAAGGGTACCCGCATCATCCTGTCCGACACGGTGGGCTTCATTGCCGACCTGCCGACCGAGCTGGTGGCGGCCTTCCGCGCCACCCTGGAAGAGGTGCTGGCGGCCGATGTCATCGTCCATGTCCGTGACGCCGCCCATGAGGAAACCTCGGCCCAGAAGGCCGACGTGCTGGCGGTGCTGGAGGAGCTGGGCGCCGACAAGCCGATGATGGAAGTGCTGAACAAGATCGACCTGCTGGAGCCGGAGCAGCGCAAGGGGCTTTTGAGCCGCAATGGCCGCGGCGAGGGCATCGCGGTTTCGGCCCTGACGGGCGAGGGAATTCCGGCGCTTCTGGCCGAATTCGAAGCCTTCGTGACGCGTGACAACATCACCCTGACCCTGAAGCTGGACGCCGCCGATGGCGGGGCTTTGGCCTTTGCCTATCGCCACGCCCAAGTGCTGGAACGGCACGACCGGGCCGGGAAGATCAGCCTGTCCCTGCGCATCCACCCCGACGATCTGGGCCGGTTTGAAAACCGCTTTCCCAAGCTGGGGCAGGGGGTTGTGAAACACTCCTGAGACAAAAGGTCAGGAGAGGGAACGTCCGTTTGCTGACTTTTCCGCCCGCTTGGCCTCCTGCCACAGGGCTTCCATCTCGTCCAGGCTTGCATCGCCCAGGGTGACGCCGCGGGCCGCCAGGCTGGTCTCGATATGGCGGAAGCGGCGGGTGAACTTGGCATTGGCGCCGCGCAGGGCGGCTTCCGGATCCACCTTCAGGTGACGGGCCAGGTTGGCGACCACGAACAGCAGGTCGCCGACTTCTTCCTCGCGCTCCGCCTGGGTCTGGGCTTGCGCGACCTCCCGGGCCTCCTCGGCGATCTTGTCCACCACCTTGGCGGCATCGTTCCAGTCGAAGCCGACGCTGGAGGCGCGGCGCTGCAGCTTTTCGGCGCGCATCAGGGCGGGAAGGGCGCTGGCAACATCGTCCAGCAGGCTGGTATGGCCGGCCGCCGTGCGTTCGCTGTCCTTCAGCTTTTCCCAGAAGTCCTTCTGGGAGGCCGCATCGGCCCGGGCGGTCTCGTCGCCGAAGACATGGGGGTGGCGGCGGATCATCTTGGCGGTGACGGCTTCCACCACGGCGCCGAAATCGAACAGGCCGGCCTCCTCGGCCATGCGGGCATGGAACACCACCTGGAACAGAAGATCGCCCAGCTCGCCGGGCAAGGACTTCATGTCCTTGTCGGCGATGGCCGAGGCAACCTCATAGGCTTCCTCGATGGTGTAAGGCGCGATGGTCTCGAAGGTCTGGACCTTGTCCCAGGGGCAGCCGTCACGCAGGCGCTTCATCACTTCCAGCAGCACGGCGATGTCGCGGGAGGGCATCAGGTCGGGATTCGTCATGGCCCATTGGAGGGACGGGCGGCCATGGCCGCAAGCCGCCATTTCCCCGCACATGCCAATTTATCGTATAAGTAATATTATGGGAAATTACAGATGGCCCAAGGCGGCAAATGGGTCCGGGACCGGTCAAACGGCGTGTTTGTCATCTTCCGCCCTGGCAGCCTTGCTGCTGAGCTTCAGCCCGGCGACTTGGCCGGGACCTTGGTCACGGTGAAGTCCTTCAGCCGTTCTTCGGCCGCCGCGAAGCTGGGCTCCAGCTCCACCGACTTCTTGTAGTCGTAATAGGCTTCCTTGTAGCGGCCCAGCATCTGCTCGGCGATGGCGCGGTTGTAGTAACCTAGGTGCGGAAAGCCCATGCCAAGGTCCATGCCCTTGTTGATCTGGTCCAGCGCGGGTGCGTATTTCTTTTCCTTGATCAGCATCACGCCCAGATTGACGTATGGATCGCCCAGGTCGGGCTGGATCTCGATCGCCTTGTTGAAATCGGCGGCGGCGCGCTCGATATGGCCCAGCTGGTCCAGCATCACCCCGCGATTGTCGTAGGTGGCAGCCAGGTCCTTGCGGCTCAGGGCTTCGCGCTTGATGGCCATGTCGCAGGCTGGAACGCCGTCAAAGGCGCGGCCAGTTTTGGCATGGACGAAGCAGTCATGGGCCCAGCCCGCTTCCTGGGTCACGATGATCTGGGCGCTTGCGGGAACGGCGGCGGCCATCAGGGCCGCCCAAAACAGGGTTTGAAGCTTCATGACGCGACTCCGAATTGGAAGTTGCCACCCGAATACTACACCGGTCTGTCTTTCGGGACACGGTTGTCTTGCGGACGGTTCCGGGACATTGTTTGCACAAGAAAAACATGGGTTTGGGAGTACTCTTGATGAAATCTTGCAAGGCTTTGCTGGGGGCGGGGGCCCTCCTCCTGGCACTGGTTCCTGCCATGGCACAGGACGCGCCGAAGATTTGGTACAGCTGGTCGCCCAAGCCGGTGCCGATGACCGAATGGAAGGCGCCCAACAAGCCGATCTGGCGCCTGAACGAGATCATGGCAGCCCACAAGGGCAAGGCCGACTGGGACCAGCCCATCGTGCGCGACCAGGACTATGCCGCCGACTACATCTCGCTGGCGCCGGGAGCCAAGACAAAGCCCCAGTTCTGGGGTGACGACCGCAT
>CANGRN010000316.1 GCA_947455695.1 Alphaproteobacteria bacterium | reverse complement strand
CCCGGCTCGGCTTCTGGCGTTGCTTGGCGTTCTGGCCGGGATCGATGCGGTGTGGGTCGTGCTGGGACACTTCGCGCTGGATGGCGGTGGCTTCCTGCGCCTTGGCCTGTTGTCGCTGTGCCTGCTGGCGGGCGCGCACGTCTACCAGACCCTACGCCCTGAACCGCGCCTGGCGGCGATGCTGCTAGGCACCGGCTTTCTGTGCGCCTTCTCGCTGGGGGCAAGCCTGCTCAATTATCTGCTGCTGACACGCGCCGGGCCGCGCATCGATGTGGAGCTGGCGGCGCTGGACCGCGCGCTGGGATTTGACTGGCCGGCCGCGATGGCATGGATGGCACAGCATCCGCTTCTGAACATGCTGGCGCTGATCGCCTATTCATCGATGTTGCCGCAGGTGGCGCTGCTCACCATCGCGCTGGCGACGGTGGAGGCCAATCGCGTCTATCGCTTTTGTCTGGCGCTGGCGCTGTCGGCGCTGTCCTGCATCGCGATATGGAGTTTGGCCCCGTCTTTTGGGGCTTTTTCGGTGTATCCGCTGGTGGACAATCACGCGGCGCTGGCGCTGGATCCGGCTTACGCGCACGAGCTGGTGCGCCTGCTGCACGACGGGCCGGGCCTGATCTCGCCGCGCGATACCAAGGGACTGATCGGCTTTCCCTCCTACCATGCGGTACTCGCCATCCTGGTGATGTGGTTCGCGCGCGATATCGTATATCTGCGCTGGCCGGCGCTGGCGCTCAATATTGCCGTGCTGCTGTCCACGCCGGTGCAGGGCGGTCATCACCTGATCGATGTGCTCGCGGCCTTTCCGATCGCCGCGTGCGCGATTTTCATTACGGCGCCGCGCAGAAACGGCGAAGTCGGGTGGAAAGCATCCATCGTGGTAAACAAATCTCGAAAATTTACGATAACGCCGGTTCCAAAAGGCTTTTTTCGTATCACCGCGGAACAGAAGCGCGAAAACACGGCCCCCGCGATTAAGTCGAAATTAAGCGGCGTCGCTTAGTGTGGCCAGTGTCCGCAACGAGCGAAAAGATTTCGTCCGGGGTTGGGCATCCTAGGGTGTCACTAAGTTGGAGACTAACATGAACCTCATCTCGCGTTTTGTTCGCGATGAATCGGGCGCCACTGCCATCGAGTATGGTCTGATTGCCGCTCTCATCGCCGTCGTCATCATCACTGGCGTGACCGCCGTCGGCACCAAGCTGTCGACGACCTTCACGAACCTGTCGACGAACCTGAAGTAAGGCTCGCGGCATCGAATGCCTGAACGGCCGCCTTCACAAAAGGCGGCCGTTCGTTTTTGCAGAGTTTGAACATGGTTGCCGAAGTCTTGGTTCTTGTCGCACTCCCGCTCCTGCTGGCCGTCGCCGCGGGCTGGGACCTGGCCAGCTTCACCATTCCCAATTTCCTGTCGCTGGCGCTTTTGGCGCTTTTCGCGGTTTTCGCGGTGGCGGCGCACCTCAGCCTTCCCGCCATCGGCTGGCATTTTCTGGCCGGCTTTGCGGGTCTTTTCATCGGATTTGCGCTGTTTGCGCTGGGCTGGATCGGCGGCGGCGACGCCAAGCTGTTCGCCGCGGTGACCTTGTGGCTGGGCTTTCATGACATGGCGCCCTATGCGCTGCTGGCCAGCGTGTTTGGCGGCGTGCTGACATTGGGGCTGATGCTGATGCGCCAGTGCCCGCTGCCCGATGCGCTCGCCCGCCAGGGCTGGATCACCCGGTTGCATGATGCGCGTTCGGGCATTCCCTATGGCGTGGCGCTTGCCGCCGGCGCGTTTGCGCTGTTGCCGTCCACCGAAATTTTTCGCCTGGCCGCGACTGTTTAACAAAATCCTAACGGCGCCCGCGCAGTTTTCGCGCGGATTTTAAATACATTTATCGCGAAAGCACGGCATCTCCGAGCCAATTGCAACGCTCCCATTAAGCAAATTCTAAAGGGTTGCATGGTGAATTGTCACCAAAGGGAGCTTGCCCGTCATGAATACCCAACGCCTTGTTGTGCTTGGACTTGCACTGGTCGCCGCCGGCGGCGCCGCTTTTCTGGTGCGCGGCATGCTGGGCGGCGGCACGCCCAAGGTTGAAGCCAAGCCCGCGCCTGTCATCGCGATGAGTGAAGTGCTGGTTGCCAGCAGCAATCTGACGCCGGGCCAGGCGCTCACCGCAGATCGCGTGCGCTGGGAAAAATGGCCGACCACGTCGGTCGATCCGTCCTTCATCACCCACGATGCGTTCGGCAGCGAGGGAGCCGCTGTCCAAGGTACCGTGGTGCGCGCGCCTATCCTTTCGGGTCAGCCCATCACCAACACCGCCATCGTGCATGGCGACGCCTCGGGTTTCATGGCCGCGACCCTGGGTGCGGGGATGCGCGCGATCTCCATTACCATCTCCGCCGATTCCAGTGCCGGTGGCTTTGTGCTGCCCAACGACCGCGTCGATGTGATCGTCACGCGCCGCCCGGACCGCGATGCGCCGCGGGGCAGTGCCAAGACCCTGATCACCAACCGACGTGTGCTGGCGGTGGACCAAACCTTCCGCCAGGAAAAAGATACTCGCACCGTGGTCGGCAAGACTGCCACCGTGGAAGTCACGCCGGAACAGGCCGAAGTCATTTCCGCCGCCGCCACCACCGGCCAGCTGTCGCTGGCCCTGCGTCCCTTGAGCGATAGCGGCCTAGCGTCGAACGACGATGCCATCCGCAAGCACCGCAGCGCCACCGACGGCCCGGTTTCCGTAATCCGTTATGGCATGGCCGGCGCCAGCAGCCGGCAGGAGAGCAACTGATGTTGTCCCGTTCGCTTCTTATCGCGCTTGCGCTGGTGCTCGTCACGCCTTCGGCTTACGCCCAAATGCGCCCAATCAATGAGGCCGGTGCGCGCGTGATGCATATTTCCACGCGCGGCGCCGCCGGCGCGCATCAGCGCATCACATTGCCCCTGGACAAGGCCGCGGTGGTGCAGCTCGATACCGATGCGCGCGACGTGCTGGTGTCCAACCCGGACTTGGTGGACGCTGTGGTGCGCACCCCACGACGCATTTTTCTT
>CANGRN010000315.1 GCA_947455695.1 Alphaproteobacteria bacterium | reverse complement strand
GCGCCTGCCGCCCACGCTGGAAGCTGAAGTCGCGCGCAGCGCTCTGAAGAAAACCCTGGAAGCTTCGCCCCCCTATGACGCCGATGTGACATTCGATGTGCCGCGGGGCGACAATGGCTGGAACGCGCCGACCTTGGCGCCCTGGCTGGAGGCCTCGCTGAACAAGGCCAGCACGTCTGCATTCGGCAAGCCGGTCGCCTACCAGGGCGAAGGCGGCTCCATTCCCTTCATGGCCATGCTGGGCGAGAAATTTCCCGGTACCCAGTTCGTGGTGACCGGCGTGCTGGGTCCGCATTCCAATGCCCATGGTCCCAACGAATTCCTGCACATCGGCTTTGCCAAGAAATTGTCGGCCTGCATCGCCACCGTGCTGGCCGATCACGCGTTAGAGGTATCATGAGTTTCCTGGACGCCCCGCCCGGCTCGCGCCGCCCGCTTTATGTCTTCCTGATCCTCACGCTTTTGGTGGGTGCCGGCGCCAGCCTGTTCACCACCCCGCAGATCCCGACCTGGTACGCGTCGCTCAATCATCCTTCGATTACACCGCCCAACTATCTGTTCGGGCCCGTCTGGACCACGCTCTACATCCTGATGGCCATCGCCGCCTGGCTGGTGTGGAAAAAGACCGGCACGCGCTCTGTCGAAATGGCGGCCTTCGCCCTGCAACTGCTGCTGAATTTCGGCTGGAGCCTCATGTTCTTTGCCCTGCACAGCATCGGCGGCGCCCTGGCGGAGATCATCGCGCTGGACCTGGCCATCCTGACCACCACCATCCTGTTCTTCCGGCGGGATCGCATCGCCGGCTTGTTGTTCCTGCCCTATCTGGGCTGGACTCTGTTCGCCACCGTACTCACGCATGCCTTTTGGCGGCTGAATTAACCATAGCGCGTGATTTTTAAACTTTTAGGCTTCCACCGCCCCCCTCAGTCGGTGTTTTTCTTTTGGCATGAAGGTTTTGCGCCCCGCCGCACTTGTGCTGACATTGCTTGTCAGCGCGTGCACCACGCCCAGCCCGGAATCCCTGGCGGCCAATGATCCGTGGGAAGAAACCAATCGCGACGTCTTCGCCTTTGACGTGTGGATCGAGCATCACATCGCTGCCCCGGTGGATGACGGCTACCGCGCCGTGGTGCCGGAGCCGGCGCGCGAAGGCCTGCACAATGTCGTGACCAATCTTCACGCCCCCATCGTGCTGGCCAATGACGTGCTGCAGGCCCGCCCGAAAAAGGCGGTGAACACGCTGGCGCGCATCGTGCTCAACACCACCTTTGGCCTGGGCGGGCTAATCGACGTCGCCGGCAAGCTGGGCATCCCCTATCACGACAATGATTTCGGCGTGACCCTGGGCCGGAGCGGCGTGGCGGAAGGCTCTTATCTGGTGCTGCCGGTCATCGGCCCCTTGCCGCCGCGCGACCTGGTAGCCTCGGGCGTGGACGGGGTGTTCGATCCCCTGTCCTATGCGCGCTTCCCGGGCCGCCATGTCCTGCAGTTGTCGCGCTCGGCCGTGCGCATCCTGGATACGGTGGACCAGCACCGCGACGAGTTCGAAAGCATCGAGCGCACCTCGGTGGATTTCTATGCCACCACCCGCAACCTCTACCGCCAGAACCGCAACGCCAAGATCCGGGGCGATGAGGGCGACGGCGCCTTTGTGAGCCTTCCCGACCTTTAGGGCCCCAAAGGCCCGATAACGGAATCGCGCCAAAGGCTTGGCAAGAGCCAAGCCCCTCCCTATATACCCCCTTGTGTAAGCATGGGTTTCGCCCGTGGCTTATTTTGTCAAAGAATTCAATGGGATGGACCGGAGGACGCCCTTGGGGGTCAGGACTCCATGCCCAATGAGAGGAACGTGAGAATGGCTAAAGTAATCGGTATCGACCTGGGCACCACCAACAGCTGCGTGGCGGTCATGGAGGGCTCGGCCCCCAAGGTTATCGAGAATGCGGAAGGCGCCCGCACCACCCCGTCCATCGTCGCCTTTACCCCCGATGGCGAGCGCCTGATCGGCCAGCCCGCCAAGCGCCAGGGCGTCACCAATCCCGAACATACCTTCTTCGCCATCAAGCGCCTGATCGGCCGCCGCTTCGACGACCCCATGACCCAGAAGGACATGGGCATGGTCCCCTACAAGATCGTCAAAGCCGACAATGGCGATGCCTGGGTCGCGGGCCGCGACGGCAAGAAGTTTTCGCCGTCCGAAATCTCGGGCTTCATCCTGCAGAAGATGAAGGAAACCGCCGAAGCCCATCTTGGCGAAAAGGTCACGCAGGCCGTGATCACCGTTCCGGCCTATTTCAACGACGCCCAGCGCCAGGCCACCAAGGACTCCGGCAAGATCGCCGGCCTGGAAGTGCTGCGCATCATCAACGAACCCACCGCCGCGGCGCTGGCTTACGGCCTGGACAAGAAGTCGAACGGCGTCATCGCCGTGTATGACCTTGGCGGCGGCACCTTCGACGTATCCGTGCTGGAAATCGGCGACGGCGTGTTCGAGGTGAAGTCCACCAACGGCGACACCTTCCTGGGCGGCGAAGACTTCGACCAGCGCGTGGTCAACTTCCTGGCCGACGAGTTCAAGAAGGAAAACGGCATCGACCTGCGGTCGGACCGCCTGGCGCTCCAACGCCTGAAGGACGCCGCCGAAAAGGCCAAGATCGAACTGTCGAGCGCCGCTTCGACCGAAGTGAACCTGCCCTTCATCACCGCCGACGCGGCCGGTCCCAAGCATCTGACGATCAAGATCACCCGCGCCACGCTGGAAAAGCTGGTCGATGACCTGATCCAGAAGACCGTGGGCCCGGTGAAGCAGGCGCTGAAGGATGCCGGCGTCACTGCCTCCCAGATCGACGAAGTCATCCTGGTCGGCGGCATGACCCGCATGCCCAAGGTGCAGGAAGCCGTGAAGCAGATCTTCGGCGGCAAGGAACCCCACAAGGGCGTCAATCCGGATGAAGTGGTCGCCATCGGCGCCGCCATCCAGGGCGGCGTGCTGAAGGGCGAAGTCAAGGACGTGCTGCTGCTGGACGTGACCCCGCTGTCGCTGGGTATCGAAACCCTGG
>CANGRN010000314.1 GCA_947455695.1 Alphaproteobacteria bacterium | reverse complement strand
AGATTTCAGATGTCAAGCAAAACCATCAAACTGGCCGTAGCCTCTGCGGCCGTGACCACCCTTTTCAGCGCGGCAATGTCCACATCACATGCGCAAACCGTAGCGTTTCTGATGCCTGACCAAGCATCTACCCGCTACGAGCAGCATGACTACCCTGGGTTCAAAGCTGCAATGACAAAACTTTGCGCTGCTTGCAAAGTGATTTATCAAAATGCTAATTCTGATGTTGCACTGCAGCAGCAACAATTCAACTCGGTGATCGCACAAGGCGCAAAGGTAATTGTTCTGGATCCGGTAGACAGCGCAGCGGCGGCTGGCTTGGTTGAAATCGCGCAATCCCAAGGCGTTAAAGTCATCGCCTATGACCGTCCCATTCCCGCCAAGAAGGCCGACTACTACGTCTCGTTCGACAATGAAGGCATCGGCTACGCAATTTCTAAATCGTTGGTAGACCACATGCAAAAGTCCGGGGTTCCCGCAGGCTCTGGCGTGCTTGAAATCAACGGCTCACCAACCGACGCCGCCGCCGGCCTGATCCGTGATGGTGTCCACCGTGCGTTGAAAGAGTCGAAGTACAAAACTTTAGCGGAATTCGACACTCCGGATTGGGCTCCACCTAAAGCGCAAGAATGGGCTGCTGGACAGATTACCCGCTTTGGCACCCAAATCAAGGGCATTGTTGCTGCGAATGACGGTACGGGCGGCGGTGCCATCGCTGCACTCAAGGCTGCAGGCGTAAAGCCGGTGCCACCAGTGACAGGTAACGATGCAACGATTGCTGCGCTGCAATTGATTATTTCTGGCGACCAGTACAACACCATCTCCAAACCTTCGGAAATAGTTGCCAAGGCAGCTGCTGAAGTCGCGGTAGCGTTCATCAATGGCAAGACACCTAAGCCAAAGACCACTCTTTACAACACCCCTTCCGAGCTGTTTGTGCCCGCAGTGGTGACACAAGCCAACATCAAGGCAGAAATTTTCGACAAGGGTATTCAGACGGCTGCTGAAGTTTGCACGGGCGAATACGCACAGGCCTGCAAGAAGCTTGGCATCAAGTAAATGTTGATTGTGCCGCCCCTGGAATGGGGCGGCAGATTGAATAGTGACGGGGATGCAAACAAGTTGCACCCGTCACAAAACAGTTAGGAGATGGTCAAAATGACTGGAGCCAATACCGAGCCCGCAAGTCCCAAGCAGCCGATCTTGCGCCTCAGTGGTATATCGAAATCATTCGGTGCGGTCGCAGCCTTGACGGATATCAGTTTTGAGGTGCATAAGGGTGAAGTTGTCGCTCTTGTAGGAGACAATGGAGCGGGTAAATCAACCCTCATCAAGATACTTGCAGGGGTCCAGCAGCCCACCTCTGGGACCATTGAATTCCTTGGGAAAAGCGTCGTAATTGAAAATCCTGCGCATGCATTGCAACTGGGCATTGCAACGGTATACCAAGATCTGGCACTGTGCGAGAACCTCGATGTAGTCGCTAATTTGTTCCTAGGCCAAGAACTATCACCGTGGGCACTGGACGAGGTGTCTATGGAGCTTCGGGCTTGGCAGCTCTTAGGGGAGCTCGCAGCACGAATTCCGTCGGTAAGAGAGCCCATCGCCTCACTCTCCGGAGGTCAACGGCAGACCGTCGCTATCGCGCGGTCGATCCTGCTTGATCCGAAGATCGTGATGTTGGATGAACCCACCGCAGCGTTGGGGGTAGCCCAGACCGCCGAAGTGCTGAACTTGATCGAGCGGCTCCGTGACCGAGGGCATGGCGTTATTTTGATCTCGCACAATATGGACAACGTGCGCGCTGTCGCAGACAAAATAGTAGTACTGCGACTTGGCTACAACAACGGCACATTTAAGGCCGATGTAACGCATGAGCAAATCATCTCAGCCATTATGGGATCGACCGATAACTCGGTGTCGCGCCGGAATTCAGCCGAGAAAGAAAGGAGCCTGCAATGAGCGCAGTCAACCAGGATGAAGCTCCTGCCTATGATCGTGCGGATGCCCGTGTGCGGGTGGATGAGGGACTGGCTGGCGCTTTGCGCGCGTTTATAGACCGAATCAAGTCGGGTGATCTGGGGGTTCTTCCCGTCATAGTGGGCTTGCTGGTGATCTCGACGGTTTTTGCAAGCTTGAATCCTGTATTTTTGTTACCCAACAACATCGTCAACCTGTTGTTTGATGCTTCCACGGTCGGGTTCATTTCGCTCGGCATTGTCATGGTCCTGCTACTGGGCGAAATTGATCTGTCAATCGGATCGATGAGTGGGCTGGCGTCGGCAATGATCGGCGTACTGTGGATAAAACAAGGCTATCCGATTGGCGTGGCCATTGGTATAGCGCTTGCGTCTGGCGCTTTGATGGGGATGGCCTATTCCTTCCTCTTGAACAAATTCTCCATGCCCAGCTTTATTTCAACCCTAGCGGGCTTGCTGGCACTGTTGGGATGCCAGCTCTTCATTCTTGGGCCGACTGGATCCATCAATCTACCCTACGATTCGTTCCTGGTACGTTTCGGCCAAATTCTTGTCATGCCGAGTTGGATTGCCTACAGTGTCGCACTAGTACCCGGCATGATGATGACGGTTAGTGGCGTGCGCCAAATGAAGGCGCGTAAGTCCGCTAATTTGTCATCTCCTGGGATATCGGTTTTGTTGGTCAAAGTGGCTCTGCTTAGCTTGCTTCTTGAAGCAGCCACCTTCTACCTGAATCTCGGACGCGGTGTGCCCTGGCTGTTTCTCTTGTTCGTGGTGTGTGTCGCACTTATGCAATACGCGCTGACCCGAACCCAATGGGGACGTTCGATGTTTGCGGTCGGTGGGAACACAGAGGCAGCGCGCCGTGCCGGTATCGAAGTCAATCGAATCCGTATGACCGCGTTTATGCTGGGTGCTACCTTGGCAGCCCTGGGAGGCGTTTTTTCCGCAGCACGTCTGGCGACCGCAAGTCAGCAAGCAGGAACAGGCTACGTCAACTTAAATGCCATCGCAGCAGCCGTTATTGGTGGCACATCACTCTTTGGAGGGCGCGGGTCCGCGTGGACGGCCTTGCTGGGTGT
>CANGRN010000313.1 GCA_947455695.1 Alphaproteobacteria bacterium | reverse complement strand
GAGACGGTGAACAGCGGCGTGGAGGTGGGTGTGCCCACCGTGACCAGCGCGCCCACATCCACGGCGCGGCTGGTGACCACGCCGTCAAACGGGGCCACCAGACGGCGGAAGTTCTCCTGACTGGAGACGCTGTAGAGATTGGCCCTGGCGGCCGCGACGGCGGCGTTCTTGGCGGCGAGGTCCGCGTCCTTCTCGTCCTTGGACTGGCGGGCCACCGCGCCCTGCGCGAACAGTGCGTCATAGCGGCGGGCGGTGGCTTCGGACAGCTTCTGGGCAGCAATGGCGTTGACCAGGTTGGCGCGGCCCTGCGCCGACTCCCCGGCCAGGTTGGGCGTGTCCAGTTCGGCCAGCAATTGGCCCTTCTTCACCGGTGCGCCGATGTCGAAATACCACTTCTTCACATAGCCGCTGACCTGGGCGTAGATCGGGGCGCTGGTGAAGGCCTGCACATCGCCCGGCAAGGTGAGCGTGCTGCCCGTCTTGGGGCTTTTGAGCTTGATGATCTGCACCGTCGGCACCGCCTGGGCGTCGGTCCAGGCTGCGGTGGTGTGGTTCTTGTACATCCGCCAGCCGATGCCCAGAACGGCGACCGCAACCGCCGCCACCACAGCCATCTTGCCCCAGCGCTTTAGGCCCGCAGGGGCGCTGTATTGCAACAGCTGGTTGGGCTGCGGATCGACGGGACCCATGTCATGATTCTTGTCAGGCATAGACGTCTCCGGTCTGGGCAGCTTGAGCGGCGGCCTTTTTCGCCGCCCGGCGGCCATGAATGATGCTGAACACCACGGGCACGAACAGCAAGGTGGCCGTGGTCGCGAAAACAAGGCCGCCAATGACGGCGCGACCCAGCGGCGCATTCTGTTCGCCGCCATCGCCCAGACCCAGCGCCATCGGCGTCATGCCGATAATCATGGCCAGCGCGGTCATGCAGACAGGACGGAAGCGGGTGAAGCCGGCTTCCACCGCCGCCAGCACCGCATCGCCGTGATGGGCCAAGCGTTCACGCGCAAAGGAGATCACCAGGATGGAGTTGGCGGTCGCCACGCCCATGCACATGATGGCGCCCGTCAGTGCAGGAACCGAAAGCGTGGTGCCGGTGGTGAACAGTATCCAGACGATGCCGGCCAGCGCCGCGGGAAGCGCGGTGATGATCACGAAGGGATCGGTCCAAGACTGGAAGTTCACCACGATCAAAAGATAGATCAGCACCACCGCGGCGAGAAGGCCGAAGAACAGGCCGGAGAAGGCGGTGTTCATGGTCTGCACCTGGCCGCGCAATGTGACGGTGGTGGCGCGCGGCAGGTACTTCTTGTTGGCGTCAATGACCTTCTGCACATCCTTGGCCACCGCGCCCAGGTCGCGGTCCTGCGTGCTGGCATATAGGTCGATAGTCGGCTGGATATTGTAATGGGTGACGACGGCCGAGCCTTGCGTCCGGCTGATGCGGGCGATGCCGCCCAGGATCTGCGGCGCCCCGCCACCCGCGGGCGTGATGTTCAGGTTCTGCAGCGCTTCCAGCGAATCCATCTTGTACTCAGGCGTCTGCGCCTGCATCTGGTAGGAAACATTGTTCTTGGGATTGAGGAAGAAGTTGGGCGCCGATTGCGAGGTGCCGGCCAGCGCCGTGCCCAGGGCGCTGGTGACGTCTTTTTCGGTCAGGCCCAGCTGGGCCATGCGGTCGCGATCGGTTTCCACCTTGAGCTTGGGCTGGTTGCTGGACTGCTGCTGGCGTGCATCCACCAGGCCCGGAATGGTGCGGATCTGGCGCAGGATGCGCTGGGCGAAGTCTTCGGTCTCTTCGCGCCTGGTACCGCTGACCTGCACATTCAGCGGCGCGGGCGCGCCGAAGTTCAGGATCTGGCTGGTGATGTCGGGCGGGGGATAGGAAAAGGTGACGGCCGGGAAAAGCCGCGGTAGCTTTTCGCGCAAGGTGCGGACATAACCGGCCGTGGCATGATGGTTGTCGTTCAGGGTGATGAAGATGTCGGCATCCTGCAGGCCGGTGGTGCCGGTGGTGGAATAGATCAGGTTCACCGGGCTCTGGTTCAGGCCGATATTGTCCACGATGATCTGCACTTCGCGAGCGGGAACGATCTTGCGGACTTCGCGCTCGATCTGGGCCACGATCTGGGTGGTATCCTCGATGCGTGTGCCGGCCGGGGTGCGGGCATGCAGGGTGATCTGGCCCGAATCCACCGACGGGAAAAAATCCTCGCCCAGGAACGGCACCAGCAGCATGGACGCAGCCACCGCGCCCAGAAAGCCGAACACGAAGGGCCTGCGCCGGGTCATCGCCAGCGCCAGCAGGTTGCGATAGCCCTCACGCGTGGCGGCGAATGCTGCCTCGAAGCGCTTTTGCAGGCGCGCGAAGGCATTGTTGCCCAGCGAAGCCTGTTCCTCGGCATGAAGCCGCAGCAGGTACAACGCCAGGGTCGGCACCAGGGTGCGCGACAGGATGAAGGAGGCGACCATGGCAAACACCACCGCCAGCGCCATGGGCATGAACAGGAATCCGGCGATACCATCCAGCGAGAACATCGGCACGAAGGCGACGCAGATGCACAGCAGCGAGACGAAAGCCGGCTGGGCGATCTGTTGCGCCCCATCCAGGATGGCCGGCCGCACCGCCTTGCCATGCTCCAGGTGCCAGTTGATGTTCTCGATGGTCACGGTGGCGTCGTCGACAAGAATGCCAACCGCCAGCGCCAACCCGCCCAGGGTCATGATGTTGAGCGTCTGACCCGTCAGCCACAGGCCCATCAGCGCGGACAATACCGCCAGCGGGATGGAGGTGGCGATGATGATGGTGGAACGCCACGATCCCAGGAAGAACAGGATCATCAGGCTGGTCAACGCGGCGGCAATCAGGCCTTCTCGCACCACGCCGTTGATGGCGGCTTTCACAAACAGCGACTGGTCGGTCAGCACATTGACCTTCAGCGCATCGGGCATCTGCGCCCGCAGCGCCGGCAGCATGTTCTTGATCCCGTCGACCACATCAATGGTGGAGGCCTTGCCGTTCTTGAGCACGGTGGACAGCACGGCGCGGCTGCCATCCACATGCACGATGTTGTTCTG
>CANGRN010000312.1 GCA_947455695.1 Alphaproteobacteria bacterium | reverse complement strand
CGCAAGCTCAACCTGCTGGCGCTGGGGGACCTGGCCTGCGCCTTCGCGCCGGTCGGGATTTTCCTGGCCCGCATCGCCAACTTCATCAATGGCGAACTGTGGGGCCGGGCCAGCGACGCGTCCTGGGCGATGATCTTTCCGCGCGACGAACTGCATATCCCGCGCCATCCCAGCCAGCTTTACGAAGCAGCGCTGGAAGGGTTGGTGCTGCTGGTTCTGCTGCAGATCGCGCTGCGCATCTTTCGCGCCCATGAACGTCCCGGGCTGATCTCGGCACTGTTCTTCCTGGGCTATGGCACCTTCCGCTTCGTCTGCGAATTCTTCCGCGAGCCCGATGCCGCCTTCCTGGGCCCGGTCAGCATGGGCATGGCCCTGTCCATCCCCATCTGGCTGACGGCCGGCGCGCTGTTCTGGGTCGCCTATACAAGGCCGCGCACCGCATGAGCCTGAAAGCGCGCATCGCCGCCTTGATCGAAGCCCAGGGCCCGATGTCGGTGGCGCAGTTCATGACCATCGCGCTGCTCGATCCCAAGGAAGGCTATTATCCCAACCGCGAGGCCATCGGCGCGGCCGGCGATTTCATCACCGCCCCGGAAGTCAGCCAGATGTTCGGCGAGATGATCGGGCTGTGGCTGGTGCAGGCCTGGGCCGACCAGGGATGTCCCAAGAATCCGCGCCTGGTGGAGCTTGGCCCCGGGCGCGGCACCCTGATGGCCGATATCCTGCGCACCGCCGCTGTTGCGCCCGAATTTCTCGCCGACCTGGACGTGGTGATGATCGAGGCCAGCCCCGCGATGCAGGCCCAGCAGGCCGACAAGCTGCGCGGGCTCGGCACGGATCTTTCGTGGCAGGCCCAGTTCGACGATCACCTGGGCGACCGGCCGCTGTTCCTGGTGGCCAACGAGTTCTTCGACGCCCTGCCCGTGCGCCAATATGTCAAAACCGAACGCGGCTGGTGCGAGCGCATGGTCACGGCGCTGGACGGCGAACTGCAATTTGCCCTGGCCCCTGTGCCGGCGCCGAAGGCGTCGGTGCCCGCCGGGCGCGAAGCGGCGCCCGATGGCGGGGTGTTCGAGACATCGCCCGCCTCCACGGCCCTGGCCGAAGAGATTGCCCGCATCATCGCCACCAAAGGCGGTGCCGGCCTGATCCTGGATTACGGCTATGGCGAAGCGGCGGGCTTTTCGGAAACGCTGCAGGCCGTCAGCGGCCACCGTTTCGCCGAGGCGCTGTATGATCCGGGCCATGACGATATTTCGGCCCATGTGGATTTCGCAAGCCTCGCCGCCGCGGGCAAGCGCGGCGGCGCAAGCGTGTTCGGGCCCACGACCCAGGGCATGTTCCTGGCCAATATCGGCATCACCGAACGCGCCGAGCAATTGATGAAGGCCAATCCGGAATCCTCCCGCGATCTTCTGACCGCCATCGAGCGGCTGATCGGCAACGACCAGATGGGCCAGCTGTTCAAGGTGCTGGCCTTCGCACCACCCTCCATCACCGACATGGCGGGCTTTGCGCCATGACGCGGCGGGAATCGGAAATCCTCAAGGCGCCGGGAATCGCGCATGGGTTTTTCGGACGCGAAGGCGGTGTTTCCACCGGCATTTATGAATCCCGCAATTGCGGCCCCGGATCGAACGACGCGCCGGAGGCGGTCGCGGAAAATCGCCGCCGGATTGCAGCCGCGCTGATCCCGGGCGGCGAACCGCCCCAGCTTGTCAGTCTCAGCCAGATCCACAGCCCCATCGTGCACACGCTTCCTGCCTTGGGCAGCGAAACCGGCAAGCGCCTGGAAGGCGACGCCATGGTTACCGCCACGCCGGGCTTGGCCCTGGGCATCCTGACCGCCGATTGCGCGCCGGTGCTGCTGGCCGATCCCAGGGCAAAGGTGATCGGCGCCGCCCATGCCGGATGGAAAGGTGCGCTGGGCGGGGTGCTGGAAGCCACCCTGGAGGCGATGGAAAAACTGGGCGCCCAGCGGATGCGCATCCAGGCCGTGATCGGTCCCAGCATCAGCCAGGACGCTTATGAAGTGGGCTGGGACTTCCGCGACCGTTTCCTGGAACTGGGTTTGCGCAATCGCCGCTTTTTCGTGCCCTCGGACAAGGAAGGCCATTACCGCTTCGATCTGCCCGGCTATGCCGCCCACCGGCTGACCGCCGCGGGCGCCGGATCGGTGGAATCGCTGGGGGTCTGCACCTATCCGCCGGAAAACGGCTATTTCAGCTTCCGCCGCACCACCCATGCGGGCGAACCCGATTATGGGCGGCAAATCTCGGCCATTGTGCTGACCGGGTAACAGCGGCGTTTGCGACCGTTGCGGGGACTGGTGGCAGCGGCTAAAAGCCCGTCATCAAAGTTTCACGGGGCGCACGGTCGATGACGGATCTGAACGGATCGCGGGGCATGCGCCTCATCACCGGAAATTCCAACCGTCCGCTGGTCGATGCCATCGGCACCCATCTGGGCCTGGTCCCGGTCAACGCCGATGTCCGCCGTTTCGCCGACGACGAAGTGTTCGTCGAGGTGCAGGAGAATGTCCGCGGCGAGGACATGTTCGTGATCCAGTCCACCAGCGCGCCGGCCAACGACAATCTGATGGAATTGCTGATCATGATCGACGCGCTGCGCCGCGCTTCGGCCCGGCGCATCACCGCGGTGATCCCCTATTTCGGCTATGCCCGCCAGGACCGCAAAGTCGGCCCGCGCACGCCCATTTCCGCCAAGCTGGTCGCCAACCTGATCACCGAGGCCGGCGCCAACCGCGTGCTGACGGTGGACCTGCATGCCGGCCAGATCCAGGGCTTCTTTGACATTCCCACCGACAACCTGTTCGCCATGCCGGTGATCGTGAAGGACATTGCCGAGACCCTGAAGGGCAAGGACCTGATGGTGGTGTCGCCCGATGTCGGCGGCGTGGTGCGCGCCCGCGCCCTGGCGACGCGCCAGAACACGGACCTGGCCATCGTGGACAAGCGCCGCGAAAAGGCCGGCGTGTCGGAAGTGATGAACATAATCGGCGATGTGGAGGGGCGCGCCTGCATCCTGATCGACGATATCGTGGATTCCGGCGGCACCCT
>CANGRN010000311.1 GCA_947455695.1 Alphaproteobacteria bacterium | reverse complement strand
CGGTCTTGGCCTGGATCTCCGCCAACAGCTTGACGCCCAGCAGGGAATGACCGCCCAGCGCGAAGAAATTGTCAGTGGGCGCCACCGTTTTGACGCCAAGGGCCTTGGCCCAGGTGGCGGCGATGCTGTCTTGGAGCGTGTCGGCCATGATCCTGCTTTGCGTGAATGCCGCGCGAATCTAGCGGTTTTGCGCGGGCTTCTCCAGTTGCACCCAGAACTATGACACTTGTCATAGGACGGCGTTTGACGGACAATTGCCGCGAGGGATCACTTTGGAGGTTCCATGAAAGTCCTGATCGCAACATTGGCTCTGCTGTCCGCCGCATCGCCAGCAATCGCCGCCAAGGCTGTGTGTATTCAGAACCGCGACATCGTCAGCACCCATTCCGACGATGGCAAGCTGCTCAGCATCAAGCTGCGCGACGGCCGCACCCTGGTGAATCACCTGCAGGGCATCTGCACCGATCTGCGTCACGAGGGCCTAGTGTGGAACGTGCCGGGCACCGGCGAGATCTGCGAATTCCAGCAGAGCTTCACGGTGCTCAATTCCGGCCAGTCCTGTACCCTGGGCAAGTTCGACGTGCCTGCGTCCAAACCCAAGCCGGCGCCTTAAGGGCCTGTTATGGTCTTGTCGATGACCGGCGGCGCCACCGCCAGTTTCTGAATGGCGGCGGCCGCGGCATCGACTTCGCTCCTGCTGGTCAGGCCGGCGATGGCCAAGTGCGTGCGCCAGACTTCGCCGCCTTTCAGATTCGGCACGCGCCCGGCGGCACGTTCCTCGGGCCGTGTGTTGGGAAAGCCGGTGCCTGGCTCCAGCCCGGTGACATAGCCGCCCTTGGGCGTCACTTCATTTTTCCACAACGACATGTAGGGCAGGCCCCTGGTGTCGAAGCTCATCAGCACGGCCTTTCCGCCATCGGGTGATTTCAGCATGGCCTTGGTCATGCCTGCGCTGTCGGCATGCAGCGACATGTTGAACACCTGTGCGGCGTAAGGCGCGGCATGTGGTCCGGTGTAGCGATTCCAGCCCACCAGGTTGCCGGCGGCGGAAGCGGCGTTGATGGGCTGAACTTTCTTCACCGGGGCGATGAACTCCGCGCCCGCGCCCAGCAAGGGCGTACCGAAATTGGTGTGATAGAGCAGCTGCATGTCCTGCGGCGCATCGGACAGGTTGGCGACGGCATCATCGAACACCACTTCGGGCTTGCCGATCACGGTGGAGATTTCCGAGGTCAGCTGCAGCTGCGCCCCGAAGGTGGAAAAATCATTGACCACGCCGCGAAAGTTCAGCTTGCCGGCTTCGTAGCGCACGCTGACGTAACTGGCCGGGATGTAATCGACATGGCCATGCAGGGTCAGCGTCTGGTCGCCGTCCTGCACCGGATTGCCGAAAGATGCGAGCCCGCCGCGGACCATCAGCCCGCCGAAGCCGGCAACCCAGCCGCGACCCTCATTGTCGTTCAGCCGGATATAGGAGGGATGGATGATTTCCTTCACCGGCGAATCCCAGCCCAGCCGCAAATCGCCGACCTTGGCCTTCCACAATTCGAAGCCGCGCGTGGGCACGATGGTGAAGCTCATCGCGCCGTTGTCGACCTCGATGACCTGCACGCCTTCCTGGCGCCCGCCATGCAGGGTCCTCAGCTGTACGCTCCAGGCCGGACCCTTCTTGTCGCCCCAATCCGCCGAACTGATTTTCCAGTTGGCGGTGGCCAGGTTGGTGGCGGTGTCGATCAGCACCTTGCTGTGATCGGCCTTGTTCTTTTCCTGGGCCTGAGCCGGAAGTGCCAATGCGCAAACCGCGATCGCTGCCAGAAACGGACGCATGAATTCCCCCTGCATTGTTGTTTTTTGCATTTGCGTCTCCTTCGCCTTCGCTTGTCAACACCACACCCCACTCCTAAAGTGCGCAAAGGGCAGGGCAGGCAATCATGCAAAAATCCACCAAAGGGATGGGCGCGGCATTCGGGACCGCGCTGGCCATCACCGCCGTCACCTTGGGCGTGCAGGGTAGTGACGACAAGGCCACGCGGCTGGCGCTGGAACTGACGGCGCGCTTTTCGTTCGTGCTGTTCTGGCTGGCCTATGCCGGCGGCGCCATTGCCAGCCTGTTTCGCATCGACGCGCTGGCGGGACGCAGCCGCGAATTCGGCCTGGCCTTTGCCGCGGCGCATCTGGTGCATATCGGGCTGGTGATCTGGCTGGGCTATCTGATGGGGCGCGTGCCGCTGTCCGGCGGCCTCTTGCTGTTCTTCCTGGTGGGGTTGGCCTTTACCTATCTGCTCGCGTTCCTGTCTTTCGGCGGCGCCCGTGCGCTGGGGCCGCTGTGGCGGCCGCTGCGCTTTGTCGGCATGAATTATATCCTGATCGCCTTCGGGCGCGATTTCGTCCTGCCGGTGCTGCACCCCAAGCCCACGCAGCACAATTCAGCGCACTTTTTGGCGTATGCGCCCTTCGCGGCGGCTTCGGTCCTTGCGCCGCTTTTGTTGCTGGCGGTGACGTGGCGCCACCGCGCGGTATTGAAGACCGCCTGATGAAGATCAAAAGCATCAAAGCCTTTCTTATCAAGAGCGACCTGACGGGCGGGCAGATCAAGACCACGCCGCGCCGGCCCGCCTGGACCTCGCATGCCGAAGTGGCCGGACCGATGTCGCGCTTCGCCCGCTTCAAGATGCTGCGCACCACCTGGCGGCCGAACCTGCCGTCGGTCGGCGTCATTGTCACGGCGGAAGACGGCAGTTGGGGCTTCGGCGCCTCGCGCTACGGCAATCCGGTGGCGTCATTGATCAACGAGCATCTGGGTCCGCTGCTGGTGACCGAAAACTGCATGGCCACTGAAACCCTGTGGGACATGCTGGTGCGCGCGGCATCGCCTTACGGCGCCTCGGGCCTGGCCAGTTATGCCATCAGCGCCATTGATTTCGCGCTGTGGGATTTGAAGGGCAAGATTCTCAAACGCCCGGTCTATGAACTGCTCGGCGGGCCGGCGCGCGAGAAGCAGACTTGCTACGTCACCGGCGGCGACACCGACTGGAATATGGAACTGGGCTTCAATGCCACCAAGCTGCCCTGCCCGTATGGG
>CANGRN010000310.1 GCA_947455695.1 Alphaproteobacteria bacterium | reverse complement strand
GCGGACAAAGGCGCGGCGGTTGAGCAGCGGCAGCATGCCGTCCTGGTCGGCGGTCTTTTCGACATCTTCCAGCCGGGCGCGGGTCTGAATGAGTTCGCGGCGCAGATTGTCCACTTCGCCCATCAGTCCCATGATGGCGTCGCGCACCTTGGGGGTGAATTCGGCTTCCGGAATGCCCAGCACGCTGGCCGCAGGCATCACAGCGTCCACGGAACCAAGGCTGCCGGCGGCTTCGACCCGGCGCGCATAGGCAGCCTGGGCCACCGAGCGTGCCGGCCGGGAGGGGCTGTTGCGTTCGACTTTCATCGCGAATTCGCCTTCTGGCTTGGGCAAAGTTACCCAAGCCTCCTTTAAGAATGCGTTTATCCTTCTCACCGAATGGTTAACGAGGCCTAAAAGGGCTCTTTCCTTGGCCTTTTTGCTGCCTATACTGCGCCGCTTCGCTGGAGCATCCCTATGGCAACCCGAAGCAAAGCTTCCTCGACCAGGCCGTCGGTCGGCATCATCATGGGCAGCCAGTCCGACTGGGCGACCATGCAGGCGGCCAGCCAGATGCTGGATGCCCTGAAGGTTCCCCACGAGACCGGCATCGTCTCGGCCCATCGCACCCCCGACCGCATGGCAGCCTATGCCAAGGAAGCCGAGGCGCGCGGGATCAAGGTCATCATCGCCGGCGCCGGCGGCGCGGCCCATCTGCCGGGCATGGTGGCGTCCATGACCACCTTGCCGGTGCTGGGCGTGCCGGTGCAGAGCCGCGCCCTCAAGGGGTTGGACTCGCTGCTGTCCATCGCCCAGATGCCGGGCGGCGTGCCGGTGGCGACCTTTGCCATCGGGGAAGCCGGCGCCAAGAACGCGGCCCTGCATGCCGCGGCCATCATCGGCCTGTCGGATCTGGGCGTGAAGAAGCGGCTGGATGCCTGGCGCGACAAGCAGACCAAATCGGTCGCCAAGAAACCGAAATGAAGACTTTGGAAAAGCCGGTGCCGCCGGGCGGCACCATCGGCATCATCGGGGGCGGCCAGCTGGGCCGCATGCTGTCGCTGGCCGCCGCGCGCCTGGGCCTGAAGAGCTGCATCTACAATGACACGCCCGACGCGCCCGCCTTCCAGGTGACGCAGAATGCGGTGGCCGCGCTCTATGATGACCTGAACATGCTGGCGGGCTTCGCGGACGCTTGCGACGCGGTGACGTTCGAATTCGAAAATCTTCCCGCCCATGCCATCGCGCACCTGGCCGAACGCGTGCCGGTGCGTCCGGGCGCCCATGCACTGGCCATGACCCAGGACCGGCTGACGGAAAAAACCTTTGTCGAAAAGCTGGGGCTGAAGACCGCGCCATTCTTTGACGTCACCAGCGCCGAGCAGGCGCGCGAAGCCTTCGGCAAGCTGAACGGAAAAGGCATCCTGAAGACGCGCCGTTTCGGTTATGACGGCAAGGGCCAGGCGAAAGTCGCCTCCGCCGATGACACGGCCAGGGCGTTCGAAAGCTTCAAGGGCGCGCCCTCCATCCTGGAAGGCTTTGTCGATTTTTCCTACGAAGTGTCGGTGGTGGCGGCGCGCGGCGCCGATGGCGCCTTTGCCGCCTATGACCCGCCGCACAACGAGCATGAAAATCATATTCTGCGCCGCTCGACCGTGCCCTCGCAGCTGACCCCTGCGCAGGTCAGCGAAGCCAAGGCGATGGCGAAGAAGATTGCCGATGCGCTGGATTATGTCGGCGTGCTGGCGGTGGAAATGTTCGTCGGCAAGGATGGTGGATTGCTGGTCAACGAGATTGCGCCGCGGGTCCATAACAGCGGCCACTGGACCATCGAAGCCTGTCAATGCTCGCAGTTCGAACAGCATATCCGCGCCGTGGCCGGCTGGCCGCTGGGCGATCCGGTGCGCCATGCCGATGCGGTGATGGAAAACATCATCGGCGCCGAGGCCGATGCCTGGGAAGCGCTCGCCAGGGGCGGGGCGCTGCATCTCTACGGCAAGAAAGAATCCCGCCCGGGCCGCAAGATGGGCCACGTGACCCGTCTGAGAGGAAAAGCATGAAAGCCGCAGTGATCGTCCTGGCTCTTCTGGCCGCCGTGCCGGCTTTCGCCCAGGCTCCCGCATCCCCGGTGCAAACCGCGCCGTCCGGCAGATATTCGGTCCAGACCAGCAAGCTGGGCGAATTGGCCGCCAACCCCGCCACCAAGGCGATTTTCCTCAAATACTTCCCCGAGGTGGTCAATCACCCGCAGTTCAATGAGGGGTTGGAATTGACACTGCCGGATGTTGTGCAGTATTTGCCCGACGTCGTGACGCCGGAAAAGCTGGCCGCGATGGATGCCGAATTGAAAGTCCTGCCGTGAACGCCTTGAAGACCAAGCGCACTACCAAGACCACCAAGCCCAACGGGGCTGGGATCGCGCGCGCTTAGACAAAGGCCACGCCGAAGACCCAAGCCCCGCTCCAAACCGGACGGGGCTTTTTTGTTGCCCGCGGCGCTGGCCAGAGCCAGAGCCGCATAAGAAAAGTGGAGATGACCAGTGAAGAACAAGAATGTTGCGATTGTGGGGGCTACCGGTGCGGTGGGCCGTGAATTCGTCGGCTGCATCGAAAGCCGCGGGCTTCCGCTGGCCTCGCTCAAGCTGCTGGCATCGGCGCGTTCGGCCGGCCAGAAGCAGGCTTTCCGCGGCCAGGAACTGACGATCGAGGAATTGAAGGATGACAGCTTCAACGGCGTGGACATCGCGCTGTTCTCGGCCGGCTCCGGCATCTCCAAGAAGTATGCGCCCATTGCCGCCAAGGCCGGTTGCGTGGTGGTGGACAATTCATCCGCCTTCCGCATGGACCCTTCGGTGCCGCTGGTTGTCCCTGAGATCAACGCCCGCCGCATTGCGGACCACAAGGGCATCATCGCCAATCCCAACTGCTCGGCCATCACCGCGCTGGTGCCGCTGTGGCCCATCCACCAGAAGAACCGCCTCAAGCGGGTCATCATCTCCACCTACCAGGCGGCCTCGGGCGCCGGCGCGGCGGCGATGCAGGAACTGGAAGACGGCACCCGCGCCTTCCTGGACGGCAAGCCCTTCACGCCCAAGGTGATGCCGCACCCTTACGCCTTC
>CANGRN010000309.1 GCA_947455695.1 Alphaproteobacteria bacterium | reverse complement strand
GAGCGCGAGGTTCTCACCAGGCATTTAACAAATCTTCGTGCCCTGGTGGTGGACGATATAGACATCAATCTCGAAATCATGAGCCGGCAGCTCCGGAATTTCGGCATGCATGCCGCAACGGTCAACGATGGTCTTGCCGCCCTGGCCGAGATGGAACGGGCCTGGCACAAGAACCAGCCCTATGACATCGTATTGCTCGACCAGATGATGCCGGTCATGTCCGGCGATGAGCTTGCCAGGCGCATCCGTGCTCACAAATTCCTGTCCGAAACGAAGGTGGTCATCGTCTCGTCGGTCGGGCGCGACTTCATCCGGCAATGGGAAAGCCTGAAGCTGGAGGCGGTGCTGGAAAAGCCAGTACGCCACCAGGAATTGCTCGATACCCTGGCCAATATCTATGGCGCCAGCGGCGTGCGGGGCGAGCCGCGTCCGGCAGTCCCGTCCGAAGTCACGGTGAGCAATCCCGACAAGACCAAGGCGCGGCTGCGCATTCTTCTGGCCGAGGACAACAAGATCAACCAGCAATATGCCACCGTCGTGCTGAACAAGGGCGGGTATCACATCACGATCGCCGAAAATGGCCACCAGGCCGTGGAGGCGGCGCGCAATTCCGATTTCGACCTGGTGCTGATGGACATCCAGATGCCGGGATTGGATGGCGTGGAAGCGACCCGCCAGATTCGCAGCCTTCCTGCGCCCAGGAATGCGGTGCCGATTTTCGCGATGACCGCCCATGCCATGCGCGGTGCCAGCGAGGAATATCTGAATGCCGGCATGGACGATTACATCACCAAGCCGTTCCAGCCGGAGCTATTGCTGGCCAAGCTGGAGCGCCTGGCCGAAGGCCGCCCCGCCCAGTTCGAGCGCGCACCGCAACATTTGGCGCTGCCCGTTCTGAATACCGCCAATCTGGAGGAATTGCGTACGGCGCTGCCGCCGGAAAGCCTGTCCGCACTCGTCACGCTGTTCCTGCATGATGCCGAATGCCAGCTGCTTGAAATCGGCGTTTGCGAGAGCGCGGGTGATCTGGCCGGTGTCGCGCGACAGGCGCATATGCTGGTCAGTTCCGCCGGCAATCTGGGCGCCATGCAGACCAGCGCACTGGCGCGCGAGGTGGAGCATTTCTGCAGGATCGGAAAAGCGGAGGGCCTTGCGCCGATGCTGGCCGAACTGCGCCGGTCCAACGCGCTATCTTCCGATGCCCTCAAGGCGTGGCGGGATGCAAATCTGGGCGCCCGGGCCAGCGCCTGAACCTTGGCCGCTCGTCACGCGCTAACGCGCACTGCGCCTAGTTGGTGGGCTTGCCCAGGTTGACGGCCAGTTCGCTCAGATGCGCGATCAGGGTGCGGACATTGCCGTTGTTCTGGCCCAGGAAGGCGACGAACTGGTCGCGTTCTTCCAGCGACAGCCAGATGCCCTGATAGGCCACGTCCACGAGCACCGGCTTGCCGCCATCGGTGCGCACCCGGAAATCCACTTCGGCCGGCTGCTGGCTGGAACCGGGCTCGATCAGCTGGGTCTGCACGATGAAGTCTGTGGGATTGCGCTGGGTCGAGCCGATCACCTTCAGGTTCTGGTTGGTGTATTTGGCGAAATAGGACTGGTAGGCGGCGGTCGCGTAATTCTTGAACGCGCCCACAAAGGCTTCGACATCTTCGGGCGGCGCGGTGCGGCGATACTGGCCCAGCGTGAACAGCGCGATGCGGCGCACATCCACTAGGCCCAGCAGCAAGGTCTCAAACTGGTCGCGGCGCTGGACGGTGTTGAGCTTCTTGTCCTTGAGGATGTCCAGGCCCTTATGGATGTTTTCATCCACAAAGGCTTCGGCCACGTTCTGCGCGGCGGCGGCCGGGCGCACCATCACAAGCGGGGCGGCAGCCAGGATCGCGAACGCAAAAAGGGCGCGTCGCATCAGGGGCATCGAAAACTGCATATTATGGTCTTTCCCGTTTGGGCGAGTTTCCCGGTTTGCTATGGCAAGTTCAAGGCAGACCCAAGCCCTATTTCGTATCAAAAGTCAGGTAAATCCTCGCCCTTTTTGCGGCCATTGCGGATCTGTTCGTTGCGGATCTGGCGGTAGAGGCTGCGCAGGGATGAATAATAATCCACCGAGCTGCGCTGGATGCCCTGGATGGTTTGGTACGTTTGGCCCTTCAGGTCCAGCAGGGTGAAAAATTGTCGGGTCCCCGACCACCAGATGTGCTGCTTGAAGCCGATCTGGTTGGTGGGATCGATCACCGCATCCACCACCAGCCCGGCGGCGTCGCGCGGATTGCTGGGCCCCAGCAAGGGCAAGATCAGGTAAGGCCCTTCGCCCATGCCCCAAACCGCGAGGGTTTGGCCGAAATCCTCGCCATGTCCCGGAATGCCCATTTTGCTGGCAGGATCGAGGAACCCGCCCAGGCCCACCGTCGAGTTCACCGTCAGCCGCCACATGGATTTTCCGGCCCGGGAGACTTCGCCCTGCATCATGTCGTTCAGGAAAATTGTGGGCAGCGCCAGGTTGCCCAGGAAATTGTGCACCCCGCGCCGGCCGTCTTCCGGCACCAGGCTGAAATAGGCCTCCACGGTGGGGATGACGATATATTTGTCGATCTTTGCGTTGCGCCGCAGGGAGGCGCGGTTGAACTGCTCAAAGGGGTCATTGGCGGCCAGGCTCTCGGGCGAGGGGGCAGCACAACCGGCCAGCATCAGCCCGCACAGTCCCATAACCACCAATCTCAAGCCGCGCATGCCGTCCAAAACCCGGGAATTTCCGGGGTTTTGCCGGGATTCCTGCGACAAATCCAGACCCCTTGCAGCCGCAGTCTCCTTGATCATATAAAGATATGTTTATATGTAGGAAGGCAATGGACAGACTGGTTTCCATGCTGCGTGCCGCCGGCGACCCCACCAGGTTGCGCCTGCTCCTGCTGCTGCGCCAGGCCGAGCTGACGGTGAGCGAGCTGATCGAGATTGTCGGCCAGTCCCAGCCGCGGGTTTCCCGCCATCTCAAGCTTCTGGGCGAAGCCGGGCTGGTGGAACGCTTCAAGGAAGGCAGCTGGGTCTTCTGCCGCGCCGCCGACCGGGGCACCGGCGCCGAACTGGGCGCGGCGATT
>CANGRN010000308.1 GCA_947455695.1 Alphaproteobacteria bacterium | reverse complement strand
GACAACATCACGCGCGTTGAGCGCCACGCCGTCGATCACCGTGTTGGCCAGCCGCAGCAGCGGCATGGTGGTGGCGACGATCTCGCCGCCCTGGCTTTGCCATTCCACCGCGACGGCCTCCGCCAGCCTTTCGGTCGGCAGCGCCAGCGCGCGGCGGCCCGGCGTCTTGACCGGCTTGCCGTCCAGCAGCACCGCAAAGCCGTTCACGCCATGCGCGACGGAGACGTCCTTGTATAAACGCTTCATCTCTTCTTTTTGGTCTTCTTGGGCGGGAACGGATCGCTTTTGTCGTCGGGATTGAAGCCCAGCAGCTTCCAGCTCTTGAGCATGTGCGGCGGCAGGGGCGCGGTAGCCTGCAGCCGCCCGCCATCGGGACGGCCGATATCGATGCTGCGGGCATGCAGGTGCAGCTTGTCGGCGATTTCGCCCTTGGCCCTCGCGTCGGTGCCGCCATACTTGAAATCGCCCACGATGGGGGTGCCCAGGCTGGCCAGGTGCACGCGGATCTGGTGGGTGCGCCCGGTGATCGGCCGCGCCGCGACCCAGGCGAACTCGGTACCGGCCGTCGCCATCACGGCATATTCGGTGAGGGAGAACTTTGCGCCCTCCTCGCCTTCCTCGGCCATGGCCATGCGTTCGTCGCGGCCACGGGGGCCATGGCCGCCTTCCTTGGCCAGCGCGCCCTTCACGACGCCATTCTTCTGCTTGGGCACGCCGCGGGTCAGCGCCCAATAAACCTTGGAGGTGTCGCGCAACGCCAGGCTGGCCGACAGGCCCGATGCCGCCAGCGCGGTGCGCGCGATCAGCAAAACGCCGGAGGTATCACGGTCCAGCCGGTGCACCAGCTTGGGCCGCGAGGGCTTTTCGTACTGCAAGGAATCCAGCATGCCATCGACATGCTTGGTCAGGCCACTGCCGCCCTGGGTCGCAAGCCCCGGCGGCTTGTCGATCACGATGACCTGCTTGTCCATGTAGAGGATGCGGTCCGCCAGGCTGCCCATGTCCTTGCTCGCCAGCAGATGCCTGGGTTCGGCCTCGGGCTTTTGCTTTTGCGGCGCCTTGGCATGGATCACCTGCGGCGGCAGGCGCATGGACTGGCCGGCCGCGACGCGGTCGTTCGCCTTGGCGCGCTTGCCGTCCAGCCGCACTTCGCCCTTGCGCAACAATTTTTCCAGCAGCGTATGGGTCACATGCGGGTAATGCCGCTTGAACCAGCGGTCCACGCGCGCGCCGTCATCGTCGGGGTCTATGGTGCGAAGCTCAGGCATAGAAGACGCGCGCGATCCACAGCCCGGCGAACAGCGCCGCGATGGACAGGACAACCGAGCCGACCATGTAGGCAGCCGCCAATCCGTATTGCCCCTTTTGCAGCAAGAGCGCGCTGTCCAGCGAGAAGGTGGAAAAGGTGGTGTAGCCGCCCAGGATGCCCACGGTCAGAAAACTGCGCAGCTCCGGCGACAGGTTTAGTTTCAACGCACTGGCTTCCACGATCAGGCCCATCAGCAGGCCGCCGGTGATGTTGACGATGAAGATGCCCCAATTGAACTGGGCGCCCGCCGGCTGGATCCAGCCGGCGATGTAATAGCGCGCCAGGGCGCCAAGGCCGCCGCCCACGCCAACCGAAAACAACATGCCCATCTACCCCTCCCCGCCTCGTTTCGCCCGCAGCTTGGACCAGTATTCCAGCCGCTTGGCAATCTCGCGCTCAAAGCCCGTGTCCTTGGGCGTATAAAACTGCTCCCGAGCCATCTCGTCCGGAAAGTAATTCTGCCCCGAAAAGCCGCCTTCCGCGTCATGGTCATACTGGTAGCCCGCGCCATAGCCCAGGTTCTTCATCAGCTTGGTGGGGGCATTGAGGATATGGGCCGGCGGCATCAGCGAGCCATGCTCCTGCGCCGCCCGCTTGGCCGCGCCCAGCGCCTTGTAGACGGCGTTGGATTTGGGGGCGCTGGCCAGATAGAGCACGCACTGCGCCAGTGCCAGTTCGCCTTCGGGCGAGCCCAGGAAATCGAACACGTCTTTCGCCGCCAATGCCTGATGCACCGCTTCGGGATCGGCCAGGCCGATATCCTCCACCGCCGCGCGCACCAGGCGGCGGGCGATGTAGAGCGGCTGCTCGCCGCCCTGGAGCATGCGCGCCAGCCAATACAATGCCGCGTCAGGATCGCTGCCGCGAATGGACTTATGCAGCGCCGAGATGATGTTGTAATGCTCTTCGCTGCTCTTGTCGTAGAGCGGCATGCGCCGCTGCACCGCCGAGACCAGCGCCGCGGAATCCAGCGGCTTGACCGTCTTCACGCTGGACAGTTCTTCTACCAGGTTGAGCAGATAGCGGCCGTCGCCATCGGCCATGGCGCGCAAGCTTGCGCGCGCATCGCCCGTCAGTTTCAGCGGCTCGCCATAATGGGCTTCCGCCCGCTGCAGCAGCTGTTCCAGTGCCGCATCATCCAGCCGCCGCAGCACCAGCACCTGGGCGCGGGACAGAAGCGCGCCGTTCAGTTCAAAGGACGGATTCTCGGTGGTGGCGCCCACCAGCACGACCGTGCCGTCTTCCACCACCGGCAGGAAGCTGTCCTGCTGGCTACGGTTGAAGCGATGGATCTCGTCGATGAACAGCAGCGTGCCCTGCCCCATGCGGCGGCGCTGCCGCGCGGCCCCGAAGGTCTTCTTCAGATCGGCGACGCCGGAGAACACCGCCGACAATTGCTCGAAGTGAAGGTTGAACGCCGTGGACAAAAGCCGCGCGATGGTCGTCTTGCCGGTGCCCGGCGGCCCCCACAGGATGATCGAGGTGGGCCGGCCATTGGCCACCATGCGGCCCAGCGGACCTTCGGGGTTCAAGAGGTGATCCTGCCCCACCACGTCGGCCAAGGCCTGGGGCCGCAGCCGGTCGGCCAGGGGCCGCGGCGCGTCGTCGGCAAGGCCGCCGGATTCGAACAGGTCGCTCATCCGGCTTTAGTACAACAAAAAAGGCCCCACAGGGGGTCCTGCGGGGCCTCTTTTTCAGGTCCGTTTTAGAGGTGCCATTTCACCCCGAACGACAGGTTGTTGGAGCGGTTGCCGACCTGGGTCAGCCCGCCGGCATTCACATTGTGGGCGTCCTGGTAG
>CANGRN010000307.1 GCA_947455695.1 Alphaproteobacteria bacterium | reverse complement strand
CATTTTCCGGGGCCAGCAGCATGAACACCAGATCGACAGGCTGGCTGTCCACCGCCTCGTAATCGATGCCGTTTTCCAGGCGCGCGAAGATGCCGGTGATGGTCTTGGCTTCGGCCATGCGGCCGTGCGGAATGGCGATGCCGGTGCCGACGCCCGTGGTGCCCAGACGTTCGCGTTCCACCAGGGTTTCGAAGATGCGGCGCTCGGACAGATGCGTCAGGCCATGCGCCTTGGCGGCCAGTTCCTGCAGCAGCTGCTTCTTGGACTGCGCTTTCACGCCGGCGATGACGGCTTCGGGCGCGAGCAGATCGGCGATATTCATCAAGAATCCCGGTGAGATTTGTCCGCGTACCGCATACACAAACGGCCGCCTGCCTGCCCCGTTCCGAAGGGCCCCGCTCAAAAGCGGCGGGTTCATAGGCCGCCCCCCAGGCAAAGTCAATCTTGACTAAAATCCAGCCCGTTAGCGGCTGGCATAGGCCGGAGACTCACCGGCCTTGAGCCTGCGGCGTTCCACCGAAGAGGGGATTCGCAAGGCCTCGCGATACTTGGCGACGGTGCGGCGGGCGATGTTCACGCCGTCCGCGGTGAGCAGCGCCACGATGCGATCGTCGGACAGGATCTCGCGCGGCTCTTCATTCTCGATCATCTCGCGGATGCGGTCGCGCACCGCTTCGGCCGAATGGGATTCGGCGCCGTTCACCGCCTGGATGGAGGCGGTGAAGAAGTATTTCAGTTCGAACAGCCCGCGCGGGGTGGCAATATACTTGTTGGAGGTGACGCGGCTGACCGTGGATTCATGCATCGAGATCGCGTCGGCGATGATGCGCAAATTCAGCGGGCGCAGATGGCGCACGCCATGGGTGAGGAAAGCATCCTGGTGGCGCACGATCTCGCTGGCCACCTTCAGGATGGTGCGGGCGCGCTGGTCCAGGCTCTTCACCAGCCAGTTGGCGTTGTTCAGGCAGTCGGCCAGGTAGTTCTTGCTGTCCTTGTCGCGGGCATTCTTGGACACGGTGCCGTAATAGCGGTTGTTGACCAGAAGGCGCGGCAGGGTGTCGGTGTTCAGCTCGATCAGCCAGCCGCCATCGGGGCCGACCTTTACGAACACGTCCGGCACCACCGGGGTCACCACTTCACTGCCAAAGGCCAGGCCCGGCTTGGGGTTCAGCTGGCGGATTTCGGAAATCATGTCGGCAATGTCTTCGGCGTCCACGCCGCACAGCGCTGTCAGCTGGCTCATGTCGCGGCGGGCCACCAGGTCCAGCCGGGTCATCAGGGCTTCCATGGCCGGATCGAAACGGTCCTTGGCCTTCAGTTGCAGCGACAGGCATTCGGCCAGGTCGCGGGCGCCCACGCCCACGGGATCGAACCCCTGCAGCACGCCCAGCACGGCCTGCACGTCTTCGATCTCGCAGCCCAGGCGCATGGCGACATCCATCAGGTCGGCCCGCAGGTAACCGGTCTCATCCACCGAGTCGATCAGCGCCATCAGGATCATGCGATCCTCCGGCAGCAGGGCGGCGATGGAGAGCTGGGCTTCCAGGTGATCCTTGAGCGAGGCTTCGGCGGCGACGGAGGATTCCAGCCCGTCTTCGCCTTCATAGGCGTTGCCGGACTTCACCGTGGTCCAGTCGGTCAGGGAGCCGGACTGCGGCCCCTCGGCGGACTTGGTGACCTGGTCGGCGTCATACATGTTGTCATGGGCGGCCTCGTCCATGTCGGAGGCCTTGGAGAAGTCCTCGCGGCTGAGCGCTTCGTCGGCGCGCTCGCCGATCGTCTCGGCCACCGGGCCTTCGGCATCGCCGGTCACGGCGGCGGACGTGTCATCGCGTTCCAGCAGCGGGTTCTTTTCCAGCTCGGCTTCGCAATATTCGGCCAGTTCGACGTTGGACAGCTGCAGCAGCTTGATCGCCTGCTGCAATTGGGGGGTCATGACCAGCGACTGGCCCTGACGCATTTCCAATCTTTGACCGACCCCAGCCATGATGCCCTACAGCGAGAATTTTTCTCCGAGATAGACGCGCCGCACATCGCGGTCGCTGACGATCTCGGCTGGGGTGCCTTCCTTCAGCACCCGGCCATCGTGAAGAATATAGGCGCGGTCGATCACATCCAGGGCGTCGCGGACATTGTGGTCGGTGATCAGAACACCAATGCCGCGGTCCTTCAGATGCTTGACCAGATCGCGGATTTCGCCCACCGCGATGGGATCGATGCCGGCGAAAGGCTCGTCCAGCAGGATATAGGAGGGATGGGTCGCCAGGCAGCGCGCGATCTCGACGCGCCGGCGTTCGCCGCCCGACAGCGCCACCGACGGGGTGTTGCGGATATGGGTGATGCCGAATTCGGCCAACAGGGCCTCCACCATGGCTTCCAGGCGGGCGCCATCGGGCTCCAGCAGTTCGGCGGTGGCGCGGATATTCTGTTCGGCGGTGAGGCCGCGAAAGATCGAGGCTTCCTGCGGCAGGTAGCCGATGCCCAGCCGCGCGCGGCGATACATGGGCAGTCGCGTCACGTCGTGACCGTCCACTTCGATCGAGCCGGTGTCGGTCGGGATCAGGCCGGTGATCATGTAGAAGCAGGTGGTCTTGCCGGCGCCATTGGGACCCAGAAGGCCCACCGCTTCGCCACGCTTTAACGAAAGACTAACCGAACGCACCACGGGCCGCTTGTTGAAGCTTTTGCCGATGCGCGACACCACAAGCCCCTTGCCGCCTTCGACAAGGCGCAGGGAATCCCCGGCGTTTTCGCCGTCATTCTGCTGGTTTTCCGGGCTTTTCTCGGTCATTGGCAAGAACCATGCCTGTTTGTGTTTAAGGAACCATGAAAGCTAATTTGAATTCGGCATGAACACGCCCTGCACCCGTCCGCCGGTCTTGCCCTGCGCCTGGCCGCAGCTGCCCAACACCGCCTGACCGGTGTTGAGATTGACGGTGAGCTGGCAGGCGCGCATCACGTCCTTGCCCTTCTTCAACGTGACATTGCCGGTCATCAGCACGGTGCGCGGCACCACCGAATAAACGCCATTGTCTCCCGTCACGACGCCGGACTTGGGCGAATCCACCACCACGTTTCCGCTGGCCAACACCTTGTCGAGCTTGCCGTT
>CANGRN010000306.1 GCA_947455695.1 Alphaproteobacteria bacterium | reverse complement strand
GGGCCAGTCCGTGCCGAATACCACGCGGTCCGCGCCGAACGTCGCCATCAGCTGATCCAGCCGCGCCTTGTGGGCGGCAAGCCCGCGCGCCGGGCTGGTGCGATGGTCGATCTCCGACAGCTTGGCGTAGATTTTCGGCCGGCCGTGAATTTCCTTCAGCACAGCATCATAGCCGGCCTGCGGGGCCGGGGTGGGATCGAAGGACGGCAAGTGATCCAGCATGATGCGCAGCGACGGAATCTTGTCGTTGATCTTCACCATCGCCTGCATCAGTTCGACATCGGGATTGGCGGTGTCCATCACCAGGTCGGCATCGGCGACGCGCTTCAGCCCGTCCATGAACTTGGGATCATTGACCTGCTTGGTGACGTCGCGGTTCCAGATCTTGCCGCAGCGGATGCCCAGACACAGCGGGTCCTTGCGGAAGCGGTTGAACGCATCGGCAAAGTCCGGCTTTTCCGGTTCCAGGTCGCCCACCGTGCCCACGAACATCGTGTCGGTATGCATCTGCTCCAGCACCCACAGATTGTCCTCGATCCAGGGGCTGGCCTCCAGCTCGATGGCGCCGACAATGTTCAGCGGCTGGGCATAGGCACGATAGGTGGACGGCAGCGCCACGCCATTCTTCTCCTTGGCCCATTCGGGCGAACCGGCATAGGGCACGCCCTGCGGCCGGCGGGAGTCGAACAGATGGACATGGGTGTCGATGATCGGAATGTCCACCAGCGGCGCGGCGGCCTTTGCGATACCAGCCCAAAAAGCCGACGCAGCCGCGCCGGCCAGAAAATCACGACGTTGCATCATCCGCCTCTTTCTTCTTATTCGCTCGCGGGCGCCGCGCGCCCCATATCCGCATCCTTGGCTTCCGGTCCCAGGAACATCATGGTTGCGATCAGCAGCGCCGCGAAACAGGCGACCACCGCCAGCGCCAGCGAATAATGCTGCAGGCCCAGGAGCTGTCTTCCACTTTCGGCCAGCTCGGCCTGGAACACCGCATTGACCGAAGCGATCAGGTTGCCCAGCTGATAAACCGTGCCGGCAAAGGTGCTGCGCACGCCCGCCGGCGACAATTCGTTGAGATGCACCGGCACCACGCCCCAGGCGCCCTGCACGCAGATCTGCATCAGGAAGGCGCCCAGCGCCAGCATGACGGGCGTCGTCCCGGAGGCCCAGAAATAGATCACCGGAAGCGCCAGCAGCGCCACCAGGATCACCGTCTTGCGGCGGCCGAAGGACTGGCTGAAGCTGGCGAAGGTCAGCCCGCCCACGATCGCGCCCAGATTGAGCACCACCGTGATGAAGGTCACCGTCGCATCGTCGAAGTGATGCTGCACGCGCAGGAAGGTGGGATAGAGGTCCTGGGTGCCGTGGCTGAAGAAGTTGAAGCCGGTCATCAGCAGGATGGCATAGACCGCCAGCTTCCAGTGCTGGCGCACAAAGGGCGTCAGCAAACCGCCCACGATCACCAGCGGCACCACGGCGGCCACGATATAGACCAGGCCCTCTTCGCGGCCCCAATGGATCAGCGCCGCCAGCATGGCGCTGAGGACCACCGCCACGCCGACCAGGTGCAGCAGATGCTTGCCGAGCTTAACCACCGGCGGGCGGCGCCACACCGGCGATTCCGGCACCACCATGTAGATGTAGATCGCCAGCAGGATGCCGGGGATCAGCCCCGCCATGAACATGCCGCGCCAGCCGAAGTCGGCATGTACCGCGCCGAAGGCCAGCGACGCCACCAGGTAACCGGAGGGATAGCCCGATTGCAGCAGGCCCGACACGAAACCGCGCGCCTTGGACGGAATGCTTTCAAAGGCCAGCGATGCGCCGATGCCCCAGATGCCGCCCATCGCCACGCCGAACAACCCGCGCGCAATCAGGAACACCGACAGGCTGGGTGCGAAGGCGGTCGCGAAACCGAACAGCGAATAGAGCAGGATGTTCAGGATCAGGATCGGCTTGCGGCCGTAATCGTCGGCCAGCCGCCCGAACAGGAACGCACCCAGCGGCCGCACCGCCAGGGTCAGCGTCACTGCGACCAGAATGTCGGCGGCGCTCTTGGCGCCGAACTGGGCGAGCAGGTCCTTGACGACAAAGGTCAGGACGAAAAAGTCGAAGGCGTCCAGCGTCCAGCCCAGATAGGCGGCGGCAACGACATGCTTCTGCGAGCCCGTCCAGCCCTTGAGTGCATCCAACGCCATGCTTACGCCCCCACAATCAACAGAAGCGCGAGTATGCCGGGGTTGCTGGATTCAGCAACCCCTTAAGCATCTGATGCGGCGCAGCAATCTGGCTAAATGATGTCGATCTTAAAAACGTAGCCGCCGCTGGGACTGTTGAGCTCGGGAAAACCGGGCTGCGCGAACTTCTCGTTGATCGGCCAGCCCGGATGCTCGCCTGCATCCACGCCATAGAGCTGGCCGTCCAGCACGCAGACATCATGCATGTCGCAGGAGCCGGGCACGAAATCCACGAACTCCAGCACCTTGCCCGATTTGATGTCGTACTTGATCAGGCCGGGCGTATAGCCCTCATAGCCCGGCACCTTCGGGTCCTGGGTGCCATAGACCTGCCAGATGACGTTTCCATCGACCTCGATGCCGTGCAGCCGGTCGACATGGGCCGCGGGAAACATCCAGTCGCATTCCCAGGTCACCGGGTTCATGCGCACCAGGGCTTCCAGCCGGTTGGACTGAATCCAAAGCCGCCCGCCGTCAACATTCTCCCAGGCCAGGCCATGGCAGGAACCGCCATTGTCCTTGGGGCCGAACGGGATCTGGCGCTGGCTGATGGTCTTGCCGTTCATGTCGGTCTGGAACACGCCTTCGACCGGCGGGTTGGGCGGATTGTGCACCGAAGCGCCATTGGCGCCGCTCCAGATGAACCCATTGCCCACCGCCATGCCGCTGCAGTCTTCGCACCTGGTGACCACGCTGTGCAGCACCTTGCCCTTGCGATCCAGCAGCCAGGCGGTTTCTGGTCCCCGGTCATGACGCTGCTGCTGCACCCAGAAACCCTTGCCGCCCGGATCGGCGGTGATGGCGTTGGGCCATGACGGCGGCGTCAACCACAGCTTGGTGGTTTTGGCTTTGCGGCGCGGGATCGGCTTGGCCTT
>CANGRN010000305.1 GCA_947455695.1 Alphaproteobacteria bacterium | reverse complement strand
GCTGGACGATCTGTTCCAGCCGGGCGAACAGCCACTGGCTTTCGGCGTTTCGCTCCAGCCAGGATATGTCCGTGACGCGCTTTTTGCCCAGCGGGTCCTGCGCCAGAACCAGTTCGGCGCGGTTCCGGGCCAGAGCGTCACCAAGCGCGGTGATGCGGTCCACCTCGGCGGGGCTGAAGACCCCTTCCCAGGCGATGAGGGGTCCGCCCATGGGCCGAGGGAATATCGGGCTGAAGGCACTCATGCAGGCAAGGCTGTGGTCGGCTAGGCTTCGTCGAGATTGACGCTCCCCGTGGCCATTTCCGGCTCATTGGGGTCATAGGGGTCTTCATCCGGGCCCAGGGCCTCGGACGGGTTGGGGACATCGAAGCCGGAGGGCGGAATGGCTTCCAGGAAGCCAGCCGCCTTGAGCTCGTCCACACCCGGCAGGTGGGCGACGCTCTCCAGGCCGAACTGGATCAGGAACGCCTCGGTGGTGCCGTAGGTGACCGGGCGGCCGGGGGTGCGCTTGCGGCCCCGTATCTTGATCCAGCCGATCTCCATCAGGATATCGATGGTTCCCTTGGACATGGCGACGCCGCGAATATCCTCGATCTCGGCCCGGGTGACGGGCTGGTGATAGGCGATGATCGACAGGGTTTCGATGGCGGCCTTGGACAGGCGCTTCTGTTCCGGCTGCTCCTTGCGCAGCAGGAAGGCCAGATCGCTGGCGGTGCGGAACTGGTATTTTCCAGCGACACAGCAAAGGTTTACGCCGCGCTTCTCATACACCGCTTCAAGGGCCTGGAGGAGGCCCGGAATGTCGGCGCCTTCCGGCAATGATGTTGACAGTGCCTTTTGGTCCAGCGGTTCGGAGGCCGCGAACAGCAGCGCCTCGACCATCCGCAGATGCTCGGCGTTGGCCTCCGCTTCCGGGACTTGGGGGCTCTGGACTTCCAGCTGGTCTTCGATCGTTTCAATCATCTTGGCTACGCTGCTCATGTCATGCTCCCGGCGTGGGCGCCCCAGAATTGGTGTCAGGGATGTTGGAAGGTACGTCAGGCCCCCGATGGCCATCCCGCACGAAGATCTCGGCGAAGGGCGCCATCTGCTGCAGTTCCACCTTGCCGTCCCGGGCCATCTCCAGGCAGGCCAGCAGGGTCGAGGCCACCGCCGACCGGCGCCGGGCCCCGCCCTGCCATTCGAAGGGCAGCAGGCCCGTCAGGGCGCTCCAGTCGGAAATCTTGCCCAGCATCCGCTCCAGACGCTCGCGCGCTTCCTCGATGGCCAGCACCGGCGCCATCTGGGGGCGATAGGACTTGCCGCCCAGCTTGCGCGCCCGCTCGGTCGCGTAGGCGGTGAGCAGGTCGTACATCGTGTCCTTGTACGTCCGCAGCTTGATCACATTGACCGCTTCGGGATCACCGCGCCCGAACACGTCGCGGCCCAGCCGTTCGCGGCCCATCAGACGGGTGGCGGCGGCGCGCATGGCGTCCAGGCGCTGCAGGCGCCAGCGCAGGCGGGTCGCCATCTCGTCGGCGGTGGGTTCGCCGTCGGGGCCCTTTTCCTGCGGCAGGATCAGGCGGGATTTCAGATAGGCCAGCCAGGCGGCCATCACCAGATAGTCGGCGGCCAGTTCCAGGTTCAGCTTCTTGGCGCTCTCGATGAACTCCAGATACTGGTCCGCCAGCTTGAGGATCGAGATCTTGGCGATATCGACCTTCTGGTTGCGGGCCAGGGTCAGCAGCAGGTCCAGCGGGCCTTCAAAGCCGTCCACATGCACCAGCAAGGCTTCGTCGTCGCGCACGATGGCGACGGCTTCGAAGTCCTCGAAATTCTCGGCGGTTTCACTCATGCCGCCGCTCCCAGCAGGGTGGCCAGGTGCGCCTGCGCAGCCTCGGCGTCGAATGCTCCGGGCACGGACAGATGCGCCAGCGCCTGCTGGCTGCGCCGCAGGGACTGGCCTTCCAACTCTTTCACTTCCGACGCCACTTCGCGCATCTCTTCCATATCGCCATTGCAGTGGAGCGCCAGATCGCAGCCCGCAAAAAGGGCCTGTTTGGCACGCACCGATAAAGGCCCGTCGAGCGCCTTCATCGAAAGGTCGTCCGACATCAAAAGCCCGTCAAATCCTATCTCACCGCGTATCACATCCCGAATGACTTTGGGGCTGGTGGTGCAAGGACGCTGTGGATCAATCGACTCATAAACCACATGCGCTGTCATCGCGATCGGGCACTGGTCAAGGCTGCGGAAGGTCACAAAATCGCTGGCGCTGAGCTCTTCCACCGTGGCGGACACCCGGGGCAGCGCCAGGTGGCTGTCGGCCCCTGCCCGGCCATGGCCGGGGATATGCTTCATGACGGGCAGGACGCCGCCGTCCATCAGGCCTTCGATCTGGGCCTTGCCCAGGGCGATGATGGTGGCCGGGTCGGTGGCAAAAGCCCGGTCGCCGATGATGTCGTGGGCCCCCGGGACCGGCACGTCCAGCACCGGCAGGCAGTCCACATTTATCCCCAGGCTTGCCAGGTCATGGGCGATCAGCCGGGCATTGAGGTAGGTCGCCTCGCGGGCGGCGTCCGGGTTCTGGGCATGCAGCGCCCCGAAGACCGCCGCCGGGGGCCGGGCCCGCCACTGGGGCGGCTTCAGCCGCGCCACCCGCCCACCTTCCTGGTCGATCAGGACAGGGGCCTGGGCATCGCCCACCGTGCCGCGCAATTCTTCAACCAAAGCCATGACTTGCGCCGGGGTGCTAATGTTCCGTGCAAAGAGAATAAAGCCCCAGGGGCGAACCTGTCGGAAGAAATCCAGCTCGGCCGCCGACAGGCTCGTGCCGGCGCAGCCATAAATGGCGCGACTGCGCATGGTGGCTATTTACCCAGGATGCAGGCGCCGCCGTCGGCCTTCAGCCGCTCGCACAGGGCCGAAGCGACTTCCCGGTTGGACATGCCGCCGATGCGCAAGCGGTACCAGGTGCCCTTCTCGCCCAGGTCGGCCTGCTGGATGTCGTCGGAGTAGCCGGACAACAAGGCCGAATGCTTGGCCTTGTAGGTCTTCCAGGCGGCATCGGCATCGGCCTGGCTCTTGTAGGCGCCGATCTGCAGCACCACCCCGCCGCCGGAGGCGGGCGCTGCCGCGGCAGGCTTGGGCGCCGGAG
>CANGRN010000304.1 GCA_947455695.1 Alphaproteobacteria bacterium | reverse complement strand
AACGGCCCGATGATGGCGCCGGACGCAACGCTGGCGCCTTCCACGTGCGAATGGCTGCGAATGCGCGCGCCGGTCCTAACCGTCACGCCGGGGCCGAACACCACAAAGGGTTCAATCTCCACGTCATTCTCGATCACCGTGTCATGGGCAAAGAATACCGTCTCGGGCGCCTGCATGGTGACGCCATCGGCCAGAAGGCGCCCCCGAACGCGGTCCTGGAACATGCGCTCGGCACCGGCCAGTTCGGCGCGGCTGTTGACGCCGGAGACGGAAACCTCGTCGGCCACCGCGATGGCGCATTTGACGCCATCGGTGCGCGCGATGCTGGGCACGTCGGTGAGGTAATATTCCTTTTGCGCATTGTCGTTCTTCAGCAGGCGCGCCCAGTGGAAGAATTTCTGCGCGTCGGCCGCATAGCAGCCGGCATTGCACAGGCCGATGGAACGTTCGGCGTCGGACGCATCCTTGAATTCCACGATGCGGTTCAAAAAACCGTCCGGCGTCATCAGTACACGGCCATAGGCGGCAGGATCGTCCGGCTCGAAGGCCAGCATGGCCAGGCCGGTACGCGCCTGCGCCCGCAGGCAGTCGGCAATCACCTCGCCGGTGACCAGCGGCATGTCGCCATTGACGATCAGCAAGGTGCCGGAAAAATCCGCCAGCGCATCTTTCGCACAGGCCGCGGCATGACCGGTGCCCAGCTGCTGGTCCTGGATGGCGCTGTCGGCGCCCATGGATTTGGCATAATCGCGAACACCAGCGCCGGCGGGCGAGGTCACCACCACGATGCGGTCAACGCCAGCGCCCCGCAGCGCGCCGAAGACATGGCCCAGCAGCGGCAGCCCGGCCACCTTGTGCAGCACCTTGGGCAGCGCCGACTTCATGCGGGTGCCCTGCCCCGCGGCAAGGATTACGGCGGCCTTCGACATGATGTTCCGGTAGGCTCTGTCAGGAAAAAGGTGAAATGACGTTTTGCAACGTTATATTGCCTTGATTCTGGCTACAAAACCTTACCGAAAGCCCTTGCCTTGCCCCCTGCCCTGATTTTCGACCTGGACGGCACCCTGGCCGATACCGCCCCCGACCTTCTGGGGGCGACCAATGCCGTGCTGGCGGCCCGGGAGCGGCCCCTGCTAGACTTGGGCCATCTGCGCCACATGGTGGGCTTTGGCGCCAAGGCGCTGATCAGCCAGGCGATGGAGGCCAGCGGGGCCCCAGCGACTGAAGAACAGATGCCGGCGCTGATCGACATCTTCATCGCCCATTACACCAGCCATATTGCCGACGGCACGCGGCTGTTTCCCGGCGTGACCGATACACTGGCATCGCTGAAGACCGGCGGCGCGCGGCTGGGCGTCCTGACCAACAAGCCGCAAGGCCTGACCGACCTGTTGTTGCCGCAACTGGAATTGGAAGGAATGTTCGCCGCCGTCTATGGCGCGGGGCGCAAGACCTATACCAAGCCGGACCCACGCATCTTCCATGATGTGGTCGAGGAGTGCGGCGGGGGACCGGCGGTGATGATCGGAGATTCCATCACCGACCTGAACACCGCCCGCGCCGCGGGCGTGCCCTGCATCCTGATGTCGTACGGCTTCACGCCGGTGCCGGCCAAAGATCTTGGCGCCGATCTGGTGCTGGATGATTTTGCGCAATTGTCGCAGGCGTTGCGCGACCTGAAGCTTATTTAAAGCTCCTAGGTCTCGCTGGTGGGCGCTGTGGCGACAAGCGGTTTTCCCCACACCATGGCGCTGGATTTCACCAGGCGCGGCAAGCGTTCCAGCAAAAAGTCAGGATTGAACGGCTTGACCATGTAATCGCTGGCGCCGGAATTCGCCGCCATCGTCGCCCACAATGACAAGCTGCTGCGGCGGCTGCATGAAGACCTGCTGGACATGAGCCGCGCCGAAGCCGGCGCCCTGACCATCCAGCCCGAGCGCGGGCCCTTGGGCCCGAAATTGAACAACTGCATCAGCGGCATAAGGCTGGATGCCACATTGGGCGGCAAGGATATGGTGATCGGCACTATCTAGAATGTGCTGGCGGTGGAGACGAACCGGTGCGGCTTGCCCAGATCCTCAACAACCTGATCGCCAACACCTTCAAGTATGGCGACAATTTCTCGCCCATCCGGGTCAGCGGCCATGCCCGGGACGACGGCTTTGGCCGCATCGAGATCGCTAACACGGGGCACGGCATCCCAGCGGCCGAGCGGGGGGCGGCGTTCCTGCCCTTCCGCCGCTCGGAGTCGGTGGGCCGCTCTGTGCCGGGCGCCGGCGTGGGCCAGCCCATCGCCGCGGTGCTGGTCGATGCCCAGAGCGAGCGGATCGATTTGGAGAGCCAGCCAAGCCGCCAGGCCTGGTTCTGGATAGACCTGCCGCTGGCGGCCTGGCAGCGGCCAAAGCGGCGTCTTAAAGGCCGGAATTTGCAGCTTTTTGGCCGTCCCGCTTGACGGTCTTGGGGGCCTTCCTTATAGCCCTGCCTCCGTCTTGGACGGGCGCGTAGCTCAGCGGGAGAGCACTCCCTTCACACGGGAGGGGTCACAGGTTCAATCCCTGTCGCGCCCACCATTTAATGCGCGCCGTATCAATGGCTTGCTAAGCGGTTCGAGCAGCAAAAATCCGATCAGACCAACGCGTGTCACAATTCTGGCACAGCGGCGGATAGCTATGGCGACGAACAGGAAGCGCGGCAGTAGGTGGCAGGCCCAGGTAAGTCGCAGGGGACGCGCTACCGCATCCAAGACATTCGCATTGAAAGCCGATGCAGTGCGGTGGGCTGCTGGCGTGGAAGTGGACAATGAGCGGCTCGGTTTCGCTCCCAGCCCAAGTCATCATCAACAATCGACACTTGGCGATCTAATCAGGCGGTATCGTGACACCGTGGTGATCGGCCATCGCAGCCAGCCAAACGAGACGGCGAAAGCGGTCATTCGTCCCGAAACAGCCCAATGGCTGCTTTGCGCCAAAAGCGGTCATTCAGCGAATTAGTCAAATACGCTTTTGAACTTAGACGTATTCTGTTTCGAGAGCGTCAATGGCCCGGGTGCAAGAATAGGTGAGGATGTTTGGTTCTACGCGCAACTTCGCGATTAGCCCATTTTCAATGATCAGCAGATAGCGTTCTGAGCGCCAGCCAACAAATAATTTTTGATTTTT
>CANGRN010000303.1 GCA_947455695.1 Alphaproteobacteria bacterium | reverse complement strand
GGGTAGACCTTGGCGGATACCAAGCCGTTGTCGATTACCTTGGCGGGGAATTTGTCCAGTGCGCTGGCGGGCGAGGTTTCGGCCGGATTGGGCGGAATGAAGGGCGCGTTGCCTTGACTCATTGCATGGGGCGCAAGCGCCAGGGTGGTGGAGGCCAGCAGCAGTACAAGCGAAATCCTGGTCATGGTTTTTCTCCGGGTCCGTAGAAGTCGTAGGTGTAGGTCCAGCGCCTGGTCTCGCCCGGCTTGAGCGAGATGGCGACATAGGGTTCCAGGCTGTAGGTCGCGGTGATCGACCACATGTTGATCTTTGCGACCGGCGTATCGGCACGGATGCGCTGGCCGAATCCTGTTTTCGTGTTCGTGATGGTGAAGTCGTAATCGCTAATCTTGTCGCCAAAGCCGGTCAGCAGGCTCTGGGTGGTGACGCCCTTGGGGATCGGCGCCAGGTAGCGGATGGTGTTGCCATCCAGCTTGACCAGTTCGGGTTGGAACGGTTCGACGGCGCTCCATGGGAAGGGCGCGGTGATGACCAGGTTTTCGCTGCCCGGATCGATGGTCAGGAAGTTGTGGCAGAAGACCTGGGTGACGATGTCTTTCTTGCCGGTGTTGGTCAGCACATGGCTGATGGTCATTTGCGGCTTGCCGGGCACCAGCTGCACGCTTTTGGCGTAACGATAGCTGTAGCCGGACTCCTGGTCCTTGAGGTCCTGGGTGAAGCGCGCGCCGGTCCTGGTGGATTTGAAGGTGCGGGTGCCTTCGTTCAGAACCGGCAGGGTGGAGAATTGGTCGTAGCGGTCGGATGTACGCTGGAAGATGCCGATGCCGGGCTTCAAGAAGCGCCCGCTCATGCCGGCTTCGTCAAAGCCGACGGCTGAGAATTCCTCCACCGGGCCGCTCATGTTGCAGCAGGAATGTTCGGTGGCGGGCGGATATTTGCCGTTGTCCATCGGATCGGTGACGAAGCGGTCGAACCAGTAGCTGCTGTAATCCTGGCCCTTGTAGGTGATGTGGAACACCACGCCCGCATGATCGAAGCGGGAGCCCCGGTTCAGCTCATTCTTGCCCGGTGGAAACACGCGCGCGGACAGGATGCCGTTGGAAATGTCGACATGTGCGAAGGTTTCGATCTCCGCGGCCGGCTGGGTGCCGGGCACGGGCGCGGTCTGGGCGCTCGCGGTACCGCAAGCGCCCATCAGCAGAGCAGCGGCCAGCGCTGCGCGGCGCATCTTAGCCCTCGCCCGGGCCGAAATAGTCATAGGTGTAGGTCCAGCGCTTGGTCTGGCCCGGCTTCAGCGAGATGGCGATATAGGGCTCCCAGCTGAAGGTGGTGCGGATGGACCAGAAGTTGATCTGGGAGAGCGGCTGGTCGGCGCGGATGCGCTGGCCGAAGCCGGTCTTGGTGTTCACCACCTTGAAGTCGTAATCGCTGGCGGATGCCCCGAAGCCGGTGAAGGGTGAGGTGACGCTTTCGCCTTCCTTGACGGCGCGCAGATACTGGAGCGTCTTGCCATTGACCGAGGCGGCATCAGCGGCCAGCGGCTTGCCGGCCACCAGGGTGAAGGGCGCGGTCAGCTCGACATTCTCGTTGCCTTCGCTAAGCGATAGGAAGTTGTGGCAATAGACAGAGGTGTCGAGGTCTTTCTTGCCGGTGTTGGTCAGAACATGCTCGATTTGCATCTGCGCCTTGCCGGGGATCAGCTTCACGGTCTTGACGTAGCTGTAGCCCCAGCCGGTTTCCTTGTCGTTCAGCTTCTGGGTCAGGCGCACGCTGGTTTTGGTGGCGCTGTAGCCGCGCGTGCCTTCGTTCAGCACGGGATAGGAATGGACGAAGACATACGGATCGGTGTCGCGCTTGAGGATGCCCACGCCGATCTTCAGGAACTTGCCGCCCATGCCCGCTTCGTTGAAGCCGATGGCGGTGAATTCTTCCGACGGGCCGGCGGCGCCGCTGGCGGTGGAGACGGTGACCTGGCCGTTCAGCCAGGCAAAGTCATGCACGGCGGGCGAATAGCTGGAGAACCAGTACTGGCCATAGTCTTGGCCCTTGTAGGTGGCGTGCGCCACGACGCCGGCGCGGTCAAAACGGGTGCCGCGATAAAAGCCGCCTTCGCCCGGCAGATAGACCTTGGCCGAGACGATGCCGTTGGTGATGTCCTTGTGGGGCAGCCCGTCCAGGGTGCTGGCCGGGATGATGCTGGAAGCGGGCGGGGCAGGCGGGGTGGTCTGGGCCGAAGCAGCCATGCTGAGGATCGCCACAGAACCCATTGCGGCCAAAGCGAATTTAGACGTTTTGCTGGACATTCTCTACCCCTTTTGCTTCCCCGGCCGTCCCCTTGTATGAGGGACTGTTGCCTTGATCCTCACCTTATATAGCAGAACATGAAACGCGTCCTCATCACTTCCGCCATTCCTTATGTCGCCGGGGTCAAGCACCTGGGCAACCTGGTCGGCTCCATGCTGCCGGCCGACATCTTCGCCCGGTTCTGCCGCAGCCGCGGCTATGAAACCCTGGCGATCTGCGCCACCGACGAGCATGGCGCGCCGGTCGAACTGGCGGCGCTGGAGGAGGGCACGCCGGTCGCGGACTATGCCGCCAAGTGGCACAAGGTGCAGAAGGAGCTGGGCGACCGGTTCGCGCTGAGCTGGGACAATTTCGGGCGTTCGTCTTCGCCGCAGAACCATGAGCTGACGCTGCATTTCGCGCGGGCACTGTGGAAGAACGGTTTCCTGGAAATCCGGGTCACCAAGCAGGCCTATTCGCCCACCGACAAGCGCTTCTTGCCCGACCGTTATGTCATCGGCACCTGTCCGCATTGCGGCTATGACCGGGCGCGCGGCGATCAGTGCGAGAACTGCACCCGGGTGCTGGATCCCATCGACCTGATCAAGCCGCGCTCGGCGGTGTCGGGCGCCGCCGATATCGAGATCCGCGATTCCACCCACCTGTTCCTGAAACAGTCGCAATTCTCCGACAGGCTGCGGACCTGGATCGACAGCCACAAGAATGACTGGCCGTCGCTGGTGACGTCGATTGCCTACAAGTGGCTGGACGAGGGGCTGCAGGACCGCGGCATCACCCGCGATCTGGAATGGGGCATTCCGGTGCCGGACGACATTGCCGATGGCCAGCTCAAGGGCAAGGTCTTCTATGTCTGGTTT
>CANGRN010000302.1 GCA_947455695.1 Alphaproteobacteria bacterium | reverse complement strand
TTCGGACCCGAGGGCGGCAGCATTATCAACATCTCGTCGGTGGTCAGCCGCATGGGCATTCCGGGTTCGGCGATCTATGCCGGCACCAAGGGCGCGGTGGACACCATCACCCAGGTCTTGGCGTCGGAGCTGGGCCCGCGCAAGATCCGCGTCAATTCCATCAATCCGGGCATGGTGGAAAGCGAAGGCACCCGTGCCGCCGGCTTCATCGGCGGCGATTTCCAGAAGGACATCGAGGCCAAGGCCCCGCTGGGCCGCATCGGCCAACCCGAAGACATCGCCAAGGTGGCGGTGTTCCTTGCCAGCGACGAAGCCGGCTGGCTGACGGGGGAGCGTATTTCGGCCTCCGGTGGCCATCGTTGAAAATTGAACCTGCCCCGCCAGGCGCGGGGCAGGTTTTCTTACGGCTTCTCGATCAGGATGACGCCGGCCCGCGCGAGCGCGGCCAGGATTTTGCGAAGATCGCTTTTTGCAGCCTCGCCCTCCAGACGGACGCTCAGCACCGCCAGTTCGAGGGCGGTGGTGTCATTCAGCATTTCAAGTGCCGGCAGGAGAGCGGAAGAAATTCCGCCCCACAACATGCCATGCACCCGGAACTCCCAACTGTCGCCGCTGCGGGTGAAATGCAGGTGATGCGCCGCTGCGAGCCGGATGCGATGGCCATCGCCGATCGTTTCGGCCTGGACATAGGGCATGCCGGGCAAGCGGATGCTGGGAAATGGCTGCAGAACGCCTTCCCATTCATGGCGGAATTCGGCGACGGATTCGTCTGTCAGGGCTTCTGACAGCATGGGCCGCAGGGCGGCGAGATACGCGGCCTGCCCCTTGGCGTCGCTCAGCCAGGGCACCTCGGCGCGGACCATTTCGTGCAGCCGCAGCTTGCTCATGAGCCATGCAATCAAATGCGTGCCCAGCGGCGGTTCTGTCGCCACCGTCAGATGCAGGCTTGGCTCGCCAAGCGGGAACGCCACATGCCACCAGCCCCGCGGAATATAGAGCATGTCGCCATCCTCCAGCACCCCGTCCCATGCGGGCGGACCGTTGGGTTTGCGCGGCGCTTCGTCATCGTCCGGCAACGGATTGATCCGCGTCGGCGGGTAAACCTGCCAGCGCTTCTTTCCGGCCACCTGCAGGACCATGACTTCCTGTGTGTCGAAATGCAGGTCGAGGCCTTTCTGGCCATGCCATCCTGCATAGAGATTGACGTGGCTGTTGGCGTGAAGCGCATCCCGGAACGAGGACGCCAGTTCCCGCACCCGGGGGGCCAATTCTTCCATCCCGTCCAGCACAAGCGTCGCGCCTGCCGCCAGGCAGGCGGCCAGTTTTCCCGAATTCAGCCGCGGCGTGCCGCCCGCGGCAAGCGTGGTGTAGCGGAAAGTGTCGACATTGCGCCCTTCATGGGTCAGCCGGAAGCGTGGCGGATGGAGGCGGTGCTGTTCGAGAATCGCGTTGAGCTCGTCCCAGCCCAGGAGGCCGGAGAAGCGCCCCGCCTTGCCTTTGGAAACCAGGAACGACCGGGTCCAGTATTCGCCGAGAAACTGGTCTCGCGTCAGCGGCGCGATGACGTGATCGAATTCCGTCATCGTTTCCGCCTTCAGCAGAATGTGCGCTTATGCGCTTTACAGGTTGCGAGCCTAGCACCGCGAATCAGCGAAGGCAAAGAAACGCACATTGCGCCGCAGCAGGCGAACCGTTCGCCATGATGACACCGAAGGGGCTGCCCGCTATTCTGCCGCCATGCGATTTTCCGGAAAACATGTGGTGGTAACGGGTGCGGCTTCCGGGCTGGGGCTGGCCATAGCCAAGGCCGCCGAGGCCGAAGGCGCGCATATCATTGCCATCGACCGCGTGGCGACGCCTTTTGCGGACAGCCGCATCTGCGACATCGCGGACGAGGAGCAGGTCAAGGCCGCCCTGTCGGGCCTGCCGCGGATCGACGCGGTGGCCAACAGCGCCGGCATCGCCCGCCGCGCCAGGGTGGACGAGGCCGACATGGCCGATTTCGACGCCGTGATGGCGGTGAATGTACGGGGCACCTTCCTGATTTCGAAATATGCCCTGCCCCACATGCGCGCGCATGGCGGCGCCATCGTGCACTTGTCGTCCGGCGTGGCCACCACCGGCACCCGAAACCGCGCCGCCTATACCGCCAGCAAGGGCGCGGTGCTGTCGCTGACCCGGAACATGGCGCTGGATTACGCCGCCGACAAAGTGCGGGTGAATTGCATCTGCCCCGGCTTTGTCAACACCCCGCTGCTGGCCAGCCTGCCGCCCGAGAAGAAGGCCCGGCTGGCGGCGTTGCATCCCCTGGGCCGCATGGGCGAGCCGGAAGAGGTCGCGCATATGGCGCTGTTCCTGATGTCCGACCAGGCGCAATGGATCACCGGCCAGGCTATCGCCGTTGATGGCGGTTATAACATCGGTCATTCCGAGGACGTTTAAGTCCATCGGAATTCGACACAATTAGGACAAGACCTTTTTCTAGACGGGGCGTTACACTCATCGCTTCACTGGCCTCATTCCGGATACGCCCTTCTTGACCGCCCTGATCGACGCCCGCACGCTTGCCCCCGATACGTTGCTGGAAACCGATCTTGCCATCATCGGCGGCGGGCCGGCCGGCATCAGCCTGGCGCTGTCGCTGGCGGGCAGCAAGATCCGCGTGCTGCTGCTGGAATCGGGCGGCATGAATTTCGATCCCACCATCCAGAAAATGTATTCCGGCACAGAGACCGGAACGCGCTATGCGCCGCTGGATGCCGGGCGGCTGCGCCAGCTTGGCGGCGGCACCAATCATTGGGGCGGCTGGTGCCGTCCGATGGACGCCATCGAATTCGAAGCGCGCGACTGGGTGCCCCATTCCGGCTGGCCATTTTCGAAGCAGACCTTGGAGCCCTATTACCCCCGCGCGCAGGCGCTGGTGGAAGCCGGCCCCTGGATCTACGACCAGAAGGGCGATGCCGACAACGCCGCCGAAGGCACGGTGCTCCCTCTGAACGGCGGCGGGCTCTACACCAGCTGGTTCCAGTTCTCCAAGATGCGCGGCGATATCCTGCCGACGCAGTTCGGCAACCGCTACCGGGACGATCTGAAGCGCGCGCCCAACATCAAGCCGCTGCTGCACGCCAATGTCACCGCCATACGGCTTGGGACGAACGGCAAACAG
>CANGRN010000301.1 GCA_947455695.1 Alphaproteobacteria bacterium | reverse complement strand
GGCGCCTTCATCGGTCCCAAGCGTTCGCCGCTGGGCCTGTCGGCCGATCCCGGCGGCTTTCCGCTCTACAAGAACGGCGTGCTGGTGGGCGGCGTCGGCGTGATGGCCGATGGCGATTACGGTTTCGATGCCGACGTGTCCAATGTCGACAATGACGCCGAGGAAAATATCGCCCTGGCCGCGACCACCGATTACGCGGCACCTTCCAGCATCACCGCCAACCGGATTTCGCTGGACGGCACGCTGCTGCGCTACAGCGACGCCACCACATCGACCCTGAAATCCAGCCCCGCTTCGGCGCCGGGCTTCACCAATTCGGCCGCCGTCGGGACCTTGCAGGCTGTTACCGGCTATACCAACGGCACCATCATCGATGGCCAGGTCTATGGCACTGAGGCTTCGGGCATTCGCAAGGCGACATCTGCCGAATTCAACAATCTGGACGCCTTCGTCCTGACCAATGGTGCGGGAAACAACCGTTATCCCGCCATCGGGGGCAGTGACGGGGCCGATGTCGGCACCCCGCTCAGCGGCGCCGAAACCGCCGCCGTGCTCGAGGAAGCTTTCAAGATCATGTCGCGTGCCCGCGCCGCGATCCGCCAGCCGCTGGACAGCCGTGCCCAGGTATCCGTTTCGGTGGTGGATACGCGCGGCAAAATCCTGGGCGTGGTGCGCGCGCCCGATGCGCCCATCTTCGGCATCGATGTGGCGCTGCAGAAGGCCCGCACCGCGGCGTTCTTCTCCAACAAGAACGCCGCGTCCGAGCTGAACAACGATCCCAGCGGCGATGTGCGCACCTTCATTCCGGCGGCGCGCACCTTTCTGAACGATACGAACGCCTTTACCGGCGCCACCGCCTTTTCGTCCCGTTCGATCGGCAATCTGGCGCGGCCCTTCTTCCCGGATGGCCAGTTCAACAATCCCAATGGTCCCTTCTCGCGGCCTCTTCCCAAGTGGAGCCCGCTCTCCACCGGCCTGCAGTCGGCGCTGGTGCTGACCAACCTGGTACAGCATGTCAGCTTCGTGAAGGGCGCCTCGGCCACCGACACGCCGCAACGCTGTACCTTCATTCCGGACTTCGGACCCGGCACGAACCAATTGCAGAACGGCATCCAGATCTTCTCCGGCGGCGTGCCGATCTATCGCGGCGCCCAGCTGGTGGGCGCGGTCGGCACTTCGGGCGACGGCATCGACCAGGACGACATGATTTCGTTCCTGGGCCTGTACAATGGCGGCCAGCGCGTCTCCGGGATCGGGGAGGCGTCCAACTTCATCCGCTCCGACAATGTGGTCATCCAGATCAACGGCAATTCCGTGCGCCTGCGATATGTCAATTGTCCGTTCGCGCCCTTCCTGGATACGACCGAACAGAATGTGTGTCAGAGCAAATGAGAAAACTCCGCGCGATCCTTCTGACGACGCCTTTGACCACGCTGCTGGCGACGGTGCCCGCCTTGGCGCAGGAGCAGGCCACGCCCGAGGCGGCCAATTCGGGTGCCCAACAGGTCGCGGCTGCCACACCCGACACCGCGAGCGCTGCCAGGCTGCGCGCCGCCGAGAAGCTGCAGGCGCCGCCGGCGCTGGTCTATGATCCCATTCGCAAGCAGGTGCACCTGGCGCAGAACGACCAGGTGCCGGCGACGCAGAACTCCACCGAGGGCCGCGGCATTCCCGGCCGTTTGCGCAATTACGAAAAGCCGGTGCTTCAGGATAATCCGGGCGCGGTGATCGCGCCGCCGCCCGAAGCCTTCCCCACCGAAAACTGGATCCCGGTGCCGGACCGCTGGCGTATCGTGGATGCGCTGGGCGTGGGCGGGCAGTGGTGGGACCCCTACAACCAGAACGTCATCAAGGGCGACCGTCCCATCCTTGGCACCGATGACTGGTTCCTGGACCTGACCGGCGTGTCCGACAGCGTGGCGGAGCTGCGCTCCTTCCCAACACCGGTCAGCATCCAGACTAGCCAGCGTCCCGGCAGCCTGGACGTGTTCGGCCAGGCCGACTCCAGCCTTTACAGCCAGACCTTCATCGCCGGCGCCGACATCTACAAGGGTTCGACCGCCTTCAAGCCGCCGGAAATCGAGTTCCGTTTCGCCGTGGCGATGAACGTCAACTACGCCATGGTGTCGGAACGGCGCGTGCTGTCGGTGGACCCGGCCCAGCCCACCCATCGCCTCGACGGGCTGGTGGGCTTGCAGGAAGCCTTCCTGGATTATCACATCCGCAATGTCGATGACCGCTACGACTTCGACTCCATTCGCATCGGCATCCAGCCCTTCACCTCGGACTTTCGCGGTTTCTTGTTCCAGGACAACCAGCTGGGCGTTCGCCTGTTCGGCGACCGCGACAACAACCGCTACCAGTACAATCTGGGTTTCTTCGCGCGGCTGGAGAAGGATACCAATTCGGGTCTGAACGACATCACCCAGATGGTCCGGAACGACTATGTCGCCGTCGCCAACGTGTATGCCCAAGATCTGCCGGTGCCAGGCTTCACCTCCGAGCTGACGGCCGTTTACAACATGAACCGCGAAGCCGGCGACGTTCATACCGACTTCAACGGCTTCCCGGCGCGTCCGGCGCTGCTGGGCGACATCCGCCCTCGCGATTATGACGCCGTGTATCTGGGCTATTCCGGTGACGGCCATTGGGGCGACATTAATCTGACCGTCACCGGCTATGGCGTGCTGGGCCAGGATCGCAACAGCTTCTTCACCGGCCGCTCGGCGGACATTTCCGGCTATTTCCTGGCGGCCGAGCCGTCGATGGATTTCGACTGGATCCGGGTGCGTCTGTCGGCGCTTTATGCTTCTGGTGACGACAATCCCTATGACGATCATGAAGGCGGCTTCGATGCCATCTTCGAGAACCCGCAATTCGCCGGATCGGACACCAGCTATTACATCCGCCAGTCGATCCCGTTCGCGGGCGGCGGCCGCGCCATTTTCCTCAACAGCCGCACCGGCATTCTCAACGACCTGCGCTCATCCAAGGAAGAAGGGCAGTCCAACTTCAACAATCCGGGCACCATCCTGCTGGGCGGCGGCGCTGACTTCGACATCCTGCCGGAGCTGCGCGCCGCGGTGAACGTCAATCACCTGTGGTTCAGCGACACGACTTTGGTGTCGGCCCTGCGCCAGGAAGGCACCATCTCGCAGGACCTGGGCTGGGATACCTCTCTGGCGCTGACCTATC
>CANGRN010000300.1 GCA_947455695.1 Alphaproteobacteria bacterium | reverse complement strand
TGGTGCTGAGCAGAATGGTGAGGCCGCGATGGCGCACCACCGCGCAAGGCCCCATGCGGATGATCTTGCCCAGCGAACCGACCAGATGCGAATTCTTGTCTTCCAGTTCAAACACCCCGTCGCTGCGGGAGATCAGTTCCACTTCCAGGGTGACGGGGCCCGGATCCAGCGGGCTGCCCTTGCCGCCGATCGGCAGGGTAATCTTGCCCCCGATGGGAACGTTCTGCAGCGCCTGCACGGCTTCAGGATCATTGATGCAGACGCCGGCCTTCTCGATATCGTATTTCAGCAATGCCCGCATCACGTCGGTGCCATCGCCCGGCGCGCCGCCGCCGATATTGTCGGAGGGCTCGACCAGCAGCAGCGGACCCTTGCCGCCAAACTTGTAATTGCTGTCCTTGAACTCGCGCACCACCGTGTCCAGGTCATGCTGCTTGGGAATGCCGTCTTCGCGCAGGTCCCAGGCGATCTGGCCCAGCTCGCGCAAGGCTTCCTGCGCCACCGCCTCGTCACCCTCGGTGATGATGCTGAACGCCAGACCGGCATAGGGTACATCCGAAAAGGCATAGCCGCCGACAATGTTCGCCGCCAGAACACCGGGCACGGTCTTCTCGATTTCCCGTGCCTTGTCTTCCAGCGCCCGCATGGGCCCGTCGCGGGTGCCGGTGCCGGTGGGCGGCCACACGATCGGCGTCACCATCACCATATGCTTGGGCCGCACGCCACTCTTCAGGTGGCGCGCGAGTAGTTCGCTGGCCAGCACCGCGCTGTCGAACTGATCGGTGTGGGGACATTCGCGGTAGAAGATCATGCCGTCGGACAGCGCGCCCATGCGCGGCGTCAGGGTGCCATGCAGGTCGCCCACGCAATACATGGGCAGCTTTTCCGCGCCCGGCGTGGCGCGGATGCGCGCCATCAATTCGCCTTCGGGGTCATCGCATTCGCTGGTGACCATGGCGCCATGCAGCGACAGATGAATGCCATCCAGCCCTTCGGCCAGCGCCTTTTTCAGCACCGGCTCGACCTCGCTCCAGAATTGCTCGAACACGGCATGGTCCACGGTGGCGTCAGCGCCGCCGGTGTAGATGGCGCTGGGTACAACCTCCCAACCCTCGCGCTCGGCGACGCTGAGAAAGCCGTCAATCTGCGATGCATCGCCCCGCCGGGCGGTGATTTCCTTGCCGCGATGGATGGTGAAGCCCTCCAGGCCGGTCCGGCCGCCAGTGAAGGAATGCGTTTCGTGAAAGATGCCTGCGACAAGAATCCTGGTCATGCTGTGCCCCTTTGACGGCGAAACTTTCGGCGGTTTTTCGTCCGCCTGCAAGCGCTGCCGCGCTGCACAATTGGCGAGCACGCTGTTTCCGGTCACCATACGCGCGGGCGGGAAGTGATTTGCTGATCCTCAAACTGACCATCGTGCCGCTGGCCTTGCTGCTGTTCGGCGTCATCGAGCGGCGGCATGGCCCGCGCGTGGCCGGCTGGCTGTCGGGCTTTCCCATCGTGGGCGGCCCGCTGCTGCTGTTCCTGACCCTGGACCAGGGCCCCACCTTCGCCAGCCAGGCGGCGCTGGGCGCCTATTTCGGGCTGGTGCCGTGGCTGTCCTTCACCATGACCTATGCCTGGTGTTCGCGCGCCCTGAACTGGGTTTGGTGCACACTGATCAGCTTTTCGGTGTGGACGGCCGTGGCGGTGCTTGCGGTGCACCTGCAGGACGCCTCGCGCTGGCTGGAAATCCTGCCCTTTGCCGCCTTCATCGGCGCGCAATTCTGCTTTCCCCGCGGCGAACCATCCGATGAAGAACGCGAGCATATCTGGTGGGGCCAGCCGGCCCGCATGATCGCCGGCGCCACCCTGACCCTGGTCATCACCCAATTCTCGGCGGCGCTGGGCACGCATTGGTCGGGCATCTTCACCACCTTCCCGGTGATGGGCTCGATCATCGCCATTTCCAGCCACCTGCAATACGGCCGCCATGCCGTGCAGGAAGCGGTGGCGGGCCTGTCCATGGGATTGGCCTCGGTCGGCGTGTTCTGCTTTGCGCTCTATATCCTGCTGGGCATCACCGGCATCTGGGCGGCGTTCGGCCTGTCACTGCTGGCCTGCACCGCCGCCCACGCTTTGACCTGGCTGCTGTTCAAGCAGAAAAAATCTTAAGCGATTTCCCTGGCCGCTTCTTTCACCGCCGCCAAAGTCGCATCGATCACTGCATCGTCATGCGCGAAGGAGACAAACCAGGCGCCGCGCTCCAGCACCCGCACGCCGCGCTTGAGCAGTGCATGGGCGAACTTCACATAGAGCGCCTTGTCGGTTTTCAGCAGGTCCCGATAGTTCCTTGCCGGCGCGTCCAGCCCCAGTGCGACATGGAACATCAGCTCAAAGCCGGTGACCTGGGCTTTCACACCAGCCGACTTCAGGATATCGCGGATGCCGTCGCGCAGGCGAACACCGCGTTTTGACGTGCTTTCATAGCCTTCCGGGGTGAGCGCGGCTTGCGTCGCCACCATCGCTGCCATGGTGACGGGCTGGGCGTTGAAGGTGCCGCCATGCAAAACCCCGCCGGTGACGAACATGTCCAGCAGGTCGGCGCGGCCGACCAAAGCCGCCACCGGAAAACCATTGGCCACCGCCTTGGCGACCAGCGACATGTCCGGTGTCACGCCAAAGCGCGCCTGGGCGCCGCTGCGGCCCAAACGGAAACCCGTGATCACTTCATCAAAAATCAAAATCGCGCCGTGCCTGGCGCAGGCCGCCTTCGCGCCTTCGAGATAGCCGGGGGCCGCCTGAATGGCGCCCTGGTTGCACATGGCCGGCTCCATGATCACGCCGGCGATATCGCCCCTGGCCAGACGCGCTTCCAGCCTGGCCAGATCGTTCCAGCCGATCACGTCCAGCCCCGCGGCATCGATCGGATCCTGGCCCACGCTGCCCGGCACCAGCACCGGCGCGTCTTCCGGGCCGGCCGCATTCTGGGCGGGCGCGGTGGACCACAGGATATTGTCGAACCAGCCGTGATAATGACCTTCGAATTTCAGGATGATGCGCTTGCCCGTGGCGGCGCGCGCTAGGCGGAACGCGGCCTGCGCCACTTCCGAACCCGAGGAGCCGAAACGGATACGCTGGGCCGACGGGATGCGCTCGCACAGAATCCTGGCGGCTTCGAATTCGATTTCGGACTGGCCGGCATAGAGAATGCCCTT
>CANGRN010000299.1 GCA_947455695.1 Alphaproteobacteria bacterium | reverse complement strand
GAACACCAGGAACAGCGGCAGACTGAGCAGGAACAAGGCATAGGCCTGGTCCTTGGTCGCCACCGCGGCCGCGGCGAACAGTGCCGCGCCCCACCAGCGCTTCACGTGATGCTCAATCACTGCGCGCATGGCCCACAGCAGCGACAGCAATCCCCAGAACAGGTAGGGCACATCCAGGTTGCCGACCTGGCCATAATAGGTAAGCCCGAAATTCAGCGCGCAGGCAGCAGCGGCGAAAAGCCCCGCACGTGTTCCCGCCACCAGCCGGGCCATCGCACCCACGATGGCGATAATGCCCAGCGACATGGCCAGGCTCACGAGCCGCCCCGTCACCGCGAACCAGGTCATGTGCTCGGGCTTGATGAACTCGCCAATCACGTCGGGCTGGCGCAGCGATGGCGTGTGGAGCAACGCCAATATGATGCTGGGCAAATTCAGGATCGCCAGCACAAGCGCATGCAGCGGCGGGTAGGTGAAATAGGAGCCGGGCTTCCAGGTCAGCGCCAGCGCCGTGAGGAAATTGCGCGGGCTAAAACCGTCATCGTCCCAGCCATCCGACGCCGGCAGGCCCCAGAACAGCCCGGACAGCCGCAGTCCGGCCGCCGCCAGCAAAATCCAGAACAGCGGATTGCGCAGCCAACCCCGCATCAGGCGCGCTCCCGCCGGTGATCGATCAGCCAGGCCAGGCTGGCGACGGTTGCCGCCAATATCAGGTCCGCCGCCGCCAGGATCACCAGCACCATGGCGACCGGGGTGACCGAAACGTTGGCCAGCCCCGCCGCGGCGATGCCGGCGCCGACAAAGATCAAATCCTTGTTGGGGACCAGCGGCAGCCGCGTCACCACCAGCCGCAGCGCGACGAATTGCAGGCAGGCCACAGCCGAGGGCAGCGCGCCGGACAATTCCCACAGGCCGAACTCGACGGCCAACACCAGAACACAGCGGGTGAAATGAATGCCGAAAGTCGCCGCGATCTGGCGGCGGCTCAGTGCGGTGAACCTGCGATGGCCCAGTACCAGCACCAGGCACAGCAGCAGCGGCACGGTGCCGACCAGCGCATAGAGCCAGGCATGTGCGCCCACCACGGCCGGAAGCGCCAGGCTTCCGGTGAGCAGCAGCATCAGCAGCATGACATAGACCATCGCCAGCCCCGCCCCGCCCGACAGCAGGTTGGAATCCTTGATGGCATGTACCAGCATGCCCGGCGCCAGCTTCAGCCGCGACTGCGCCCACAGATAGAAATAAGCCTCGCCGGAATAATCCAGCATGAAGGTGTTCATCAGCCGCTTGCGCAGGATCACCGACATGGGCGGCGTGCGCGTTCCGCCCCACAGGTTGCGATAGACGAAGTAATCCCCGAAGGGCTGCAGGAAGAATTGCAGCACCAGCAGCAGGTAGAAGCCGGGATTGGCGGGGCGCGCGGTCCAGATTTCGCGCCAGCCCAGTTCGGTCAGCCGCCGGCCGATGATAAGCAGCAGCGCCGCGGGAATGCCCCAGCGCAACAGGAAGATGCCAAGGCGCCCCGCCCGGCTGGCGGTTAGCCGCGCCAGCAATCCTGCTTCAGGACCGATGTCGGGCGCCGCCGTCATACGCGTGACAGGATCCGGCGCAGCAAGACGCGCGGCAGAAGATCGGCCACGCCGCGGATCACCGCGAACTGCCACGGCACCACGATGGTGCGGGCGCCCGCCGCGACGCGGCGCTTGATGATGGCGGCGGCGGTATCGGCATCCATGAGGAACGGCTTGGGTTCGGTCACCGACCGGCTCATCGGCGTGTCGATGAAGCCCGGCGACACCAGGCTCACCTTCACACCGTGTTTTTCCATGCGGATGGAAAAGGCCTCCGCGAACATCTTCAGCCCCGCCTTGGTGGCGGCATAGGTGGGCGCCATGGGCAGCGGGAAGGATTCGGTGATGGAGCCGACCAGCACGATGTGCCCCGTGCCCCGCGCCGCCATCGCGCCAGCAACGGCATTGGCGCCGATAATGGGCGCAGTGAAATTCACCTCTGCGATGGCCTGCACCACCTCGGGCGCTTCGGCGGCCACATCGGCCGGCGCGGTGCCGCCCAGGCCGGCATTGAAGATCGCGATGTCCAGCACCGGCACGGCGGCGAGCAGCTTCGCGAACCCTGCCGCGTCACGCAGATCGAAGACCTGCGTTGTCACCGCTGCACCCTGCGAACGGCACGCAGCCGCCACCGCATCAAGCCGCGCAGCATCGCGGCCCCATAAAAGAAGCGTAACACCGTCCGCCGCATAGGCACGGGCCAGGCTCGCGCCGATGCCGCTGGATGCGCCGGTGATCAGGATGGTTTTCACAAGGCCGACTCGCGCGGTAAGCCGCGAAAATGCGGCGTTTGTTACTATCAAATCAGGGGGCCCGGCGCTATGGTGCGCCTTCCCCGCGCAGCCACGGAAACACCCTTGTCCCTCACCATCGTCCCGGTCCAGACCAGCCAGCAATGGCACGATTTCCATCACCTGCCCTTCAAGATCTACGCCGATGACCCGCACTGGGTGGCGCCGCTGCTGCTGGAGCGCAAATTCCATTTCCAGCCCAAGCACAATCCCTATTTCCAGCATGCCCGGGCCGCCTTCTTCCTGGCCTATCGGGGCCAGGAGCCGGTGGGCCGCATCACCGCCCAGATCGACCAGCTGCATCTGGAGCGCTACAACGACGCCACCGGCCATTTCGGCTTCATCGAGGCAATCGACGATCAGGACGTCTTCGATGCGCTGTTGAAAACGGCCGAGAGTTGGCTGCGCGACCAGGGCATGAAGCGCGTCATCGGCCCGGTCAGCTTTTCGCTGTGGGATCAGCCGGGCCTGCTGGTCGAAGGCTTCGACACCCCGCCGCAGGTGATGATGAACCATCATCGTCCCTATTACGCGGACCGCATCACCAGCCGGGGCTATCAGAAAGCCGAAGACCTGATCGCCTATCGCTACGGTCCCGACGCGTCCATGCAGAAATGGGAAAAGCTGATGGCCCGCGCCATGCGCGGCGGCGACGTCACCTTGCGCAATATCCACATGGACAAGCGCTTCAAGAGTGAAGTGGCCATGCTGCTGGACATCATCAACGATGCCTGGTCGGACAATTGGGGCTATGTTCCCATGACCAAGGCGGAGATCGACGACCTGGCAGGCATCTTGAAACTGCTGCTGCGCCCCGGCGATGTCTGCATTGCCG
>CANGRN010000298.1 GCA_947455695.1 Alphaproteobacteria bacterium | reverse complement strand
GCCTGGGCTTGCCCCGATCATCCAGGTCGGCAGGGTCGGGGGTGGCGCCGATGGATTCGACAAAGCCGCGCGGCGCCGCCGAGCCCATGCGCGCGATGACGCGGTCGCATTGCAGGCGGCTTTCGCCTTCCGGCGTCTCGATGGTGATCCAGCCTTCCTCGATCTTGGACGGGCTGGCTTCCGACAGGATGTTGAGGCGCCCGGCCTTCTGGGCCTCCATCATCATCTCGACATTGGCCGCCTTGGCCTTGGAGAAATCCTTGGAGCGATTGACGATGGTGACGGTGTTGTTCTGTTCGGGATCTTCCGCCAGGCCCCGGGCATTCTCGATGCCGGCATCGCCGCCGCCGATCACGAAGATATGTTCGTCGAAATATTCGCGCGGATCGTCCAGCTGATACTGGACATGGGGCAGCTTGGCGCCATCGCAGCGCACCAGGTTGGGATTTCCCTGGGTGCCGATGGCCATGATGATCGTTTCGGCCTTCGCCACATCGCCGCTGGTCAGGGTGATGGTGAAGTCGCCCTTGACGCCGGTCACCGACTTGACCTCGGCCTTGTAGCGGACATTGGCCTTGGCCTTGGCAGTCTGCTGGTTCCAGTTTTCCAGGATGGTTTCGCGCTTGCCCGCATCAAAGGTGCAGTCGGAGCGCAAGGTGAGGCTGACCGGGGTCGCCATCACATGCTTGCCCTTCTGATACCGGTAGATGGTGTCGGAGAGGTGGTCGGTTTTTTCCAGCAGCACATGGCTCAGCCCAAGCGCAGCGGCGCGGTTGGCCGCGCTCATACCCGCCGGCCCAGAGCCAATAATGGCGATCTGAAAAGCTTCCGACACGACTGTCCCCACCCCATCCGAAAGCCGCAGAAAGGCCCGGATTATTTAATTATTTCACAGCCCTGCGGGGTACGCTAGGGTCGAAGGACGGGTGTGACGGGCAATCGCGGGGACCATGGCGGCTGAAATCGGACAATTGGCGCTGGTTCTGGCATTCGTGCTGGCGGCCGTGCAGGTGGTCGCACCCTTTTGGGGGGCGGCCCGGCGGGACGCGGCCCTGATGGGGCTGGGCCGGACCACCGCCCTGCTGCAACTGGTTTTTGTCGCTGTGGCATTCGCCGCCCTGGCCGCCGGTTTTGTCGGCAAGGATTTCTCCATCGCGCTGGTCGCCCAGCACAGCAATCTGGCACAGCCGGCCATCTACCGTTTCGCCGCCACCTGGGGCAGTCACGAAGGCTCCATGCTTTTGTGGGTCCTGATCCTGGCGCTGCAGGGCGGGGCGGTGGCGCTGTTTGGCGGGCGGTTGCGCGAGACGCTTCAGGCCCGGGTGCTTGGGGTGCAGGGCATCATTGGCGTCGCGTTCCTAGGCTTTTCGCTGTTCACGTCCAACCCGTTCTTGCGGCTGTTTCCGGCGCCCACCGACGGCACCGAGCTGAACCCGCTGCTGCAGGATCCGGGCCTGGTCTTCCATCCGCCCATGCTCTACCTGGGCTATGTCGGTTTTTCCTCGGCCTTCTCCTTCGCAATGGCGGGGTTGATCGAAGGCCATGTCGATGCCGGTTGGGCGCGCTGGATTAGGCCTTTCGTGCTGTCGTCATGGATCTGTCTTACCGCCGGCATCACGATGGGCAGCATCTGGGCCTATTACACCCTGGGCTGGGGCGGCTGGTGGTTCTGGGACCCGGTGGAAAACGCCTCGTTGATGCCCTGGCTGATGGGTACGGCGCTGTTGCATTCCTCCATCGCGCTGGAACGGCGCGGCGCCCTAATCAGCTGGACGATATTGCTGGCGATCCTGACTTTCTCGCTCAGCCTGATCGGGACGTTTTTGGTGCGCTCTGGTGTGCTGACCAGCGTACATGCTTTCGCGGTCGATCCGCGGCGCGGCATCTATATTCTGGGCATCATCGCGCTGGCGACCGGCACGGCGCTGGGAATGTTCGCCTGGCGGGCGCCGGCCATGCGCACTGGTGCGCTGTTCCAGCCGCTGTCGCGTGAAGGCGGGCTTGCCGTCAACAACCTGTTCCTGATGGCGGCCACCGCCACGGTCTTCCTGGGCACCTTCTATCCGGTTTTCGTGGAGATCGCCGGCGGTCATTCCATCTCGGTGGGGCGGCCCTATTATGAACTGACCTTCGTGCCGGTGGTGGTGCCGCTGCTGATCCTGGTCAGCTTCGGGCCGATGCTGAACTGGAAGCGCAATGTGGCGCGCGAAGTGTTGATGCGCTTGCGCTGGCCGCTGATCCTGTCGGGACTGGCGCTGCTGCTGGGCATATTGGCGTTCGGCATCGGCCAGGTTCTGGCGGCGGCCGGTCTGGCGCTGGGATCGCTGCTGATCGCCGGCGCCATTGCCATTCCGGCGCGGTATTGGAAAATCAGTTCCAGTCTTAATAAAGGAGGTTTGGGCGGCGATCTGGGCCGCTTCCTGCGCGCCACGCCGCTGGCGGTGTGGGGTATGGCGTCCGCCCATGCCGGGCTTGGCGTCACCGCCATCGGCGTCACCGCCGTCACCGCCTGGCAGTCCAACAAGATTCTGGAAATGAAAGTCGGCCAGAGCGTCGAGCTGGCGGGCGCGCAATACACATTGAATTCCATCGGCGATGTGGTCGGCCCCAACTACCAGGCGCAGCAGGCACGCTTCACGGTTACCAGCCATGCCGGCAGCCGCACTTTGGTGTCGGAACGGCGGCTGTTTCCGGCCAGCCAGACCACCACCACCCAGGCCGGCATCGGCACGGGCTTTCTGGGCAATGTCTATGTTTCCATCGGTGAACAGAATGCGGATGGTGCGCTGGTGGTGCGCATCTGGGACCATCCGCTGGTGGACTGGATCTGGAGCGGTGGTTTCCTGATGGTGCTGGGCGGTGCCTTGTCGCTCAGCGACCGGCGTTTCCGCGTCGGCGCGGCGCGGCCGGTGGCGCGTGCGCAAGTGGTCAAGGCATCGGCATGAAGCGGCTTCTTTTTTTGCTGCCGGTGGCGGCCTTCTTTGCCGTCGTCGCGGCCTTTGTGATGGGCCTGCGGCATGATCCATCCCACATCACTTCGACCCTGATAAACAAGCCCTTGCCGCAATTTTCGCTGCCGGCGGTGCGTGACAATCAGGGCCTGGCCAGCACCGATTTCCGGGGCGAACCGATGCTGCTCAACGTCTTCGCCTCCTGGTGCGTCGCTTGCCGGCTGGAGCACAGTCTGCTGCTGCAGCTGAAAG
>CANGRN010000297.1 GCA_947455695.1 Alphaproteobacteria bacterium | reverse complement strand
CTTGCGTGCCATTGGCGGCAAAAGCCGTTTCGACATAGCCCATGGCCAGCGGGCCATTCAGGCTCGGGCCGAAGCCGCCGCTGGTGACCTTGCCGACGATGCGGCCCGACTTGTCGGCGATCTCGGTGCCTTCACGGGCGGGGGCGCGGCCTTCGGGCAGGATGCCGACGCGCTTGATGGCCTGGGGCCCCATGGTCTTTTCTGCGCCCGGAAAATCCCTGGCGTCCTTGCGGCGCTTGCCGATGGACCACATCAGGCTGGCTTCCGCCGGATTGCGGGTCGTGTCGATGTCATGGCCGTAGAGGCACAGCCCCGCTTCCAGCCGCAGGCTGTCGCGGGCGCCCAGGCCGATGGGCAGAACTTCGCTTTCGCCCAGCAGGGTGCGCGCAACGCGTTCGGCGTCAGCGCCTTCGATGGAAATCTCAAAGCCGTCCTCGCCGGTATAGCCGGTGCGGCTGATGATGGCGGGCGCACCGGCGACGGTGGCGCGGCGAACCTGCATGAAGGTCAGGGCCGAGATGCCGGGCGCGTGACGCTCCAGCACATCGACCGCCAGCGGACCCTGCAACGCCAGCAGGGCGCGGTCGAAGCGCGGCGTCAGGGTGGCGGCGCCCTTCAGCTTTTCGCTGATGTAAGCAAAGTCGCCCACCTTGGTATCGGCGTTGACCACCAGGTACATGTCCGCTTCGCCCGCCAGGCGCGAGAACATGAAATCATCCAGAATCGTGCCTTCACCCGTCAGCAGCAACCCGTAGCGCTGCATGCCCTCCTTCAGGCCGGTGACATCGGCGGGGGTGACGCGCTCCAGCGCGGCGGTGTCGCCCGCCAGGAAGCCCTGGCCCATGTGCGAGACATCGAACAGCCCGGCCTTTTCGCGTGTGTGCAGATGTTCTTTCAGGACGCCCGCGGGATACTGCACCGGCATCTCATAGCCGGCGAACGGCACCATCTTGGCGCCCAGCTCAAGATGCAGGGCGTAAAGCTGTGTGCGAAGAAGCGTGTCGGTCATCAAAATGGTCCCAATAGCAAAGCATGCGCCCGGATGGACGCGTGCCCCTTCTGTCATGGGAACCTGAGAGTTTTCCCTGGGCGGACCCAGGTTACCCCTTCGGCGGAGCCAGCAATCGCCGTCTCACTTTCCAGAAGTTCATCACCCGATCGCGGTCCGTTTGCCTGAGAGTTTCCGGGGCGGTTGCTCCTTCGGCCTTCGCCTTCGGCTTCGGCCCGACTAGTCGGATTGAAGCGAAACGAATGTCTCCCGCGTGGGGTCGTGTGCTGGCCAATCCCGCGGCGCCATCCGGCGGACGGGAATGTTGCAAAGCATCATAAAGGGGGCCAAAGGCGAGTCAACGAAACCCGGAAACCGGGCAGAGTTACTCACATTCTTTCGGGAACTTCGATGCCCAAAAGGCCCAAAATCCGGGTCAAAACCGCCAAAACCAGGGCGCACAGCCCCAGCCGGGCGGCCCGCAGGCCGGCATCGGTTTCCGACAGGATGTGGTGCTCGCCATAGAAGCGGCTGAAGTTCTGTGCCAGCTCGAAGGCATATTCGCACAGCATGTTGGGCGCACGCTTGTCTTCTGCCGACGCCAGCGTGTCGCCCAGCGACAAAAGCTGCAGCACCAGCTTGCGCTCTTCCGGCGAATGAATGGCCGGCACGCCGACAGCCATGCCCTGCTCCCTGGCCTTGCGCAGGATCGACTGAATGCGCACCGCGGCATATTGCAGATACGGCCCGGTCTTGCCTTCGAACTTTGAAAACCGCTCCAGGTCGAAGATATAATCGGTGGTGCGGTGATTGGAGAGATCGGCGAACTTGATGGTGGCGATGCCAACCTTGCGTGCGATCTCGGCGCGCTCCTCGGCACTGAAGTCGGCGGCGATGCCCTGCTCGGCCAGCCGCTTCTCGGCTTGCTCCGTGGCCATGCCGATCAGGTCGTAAAGCTTCATCGCGCCGCCGGCGCGGGTCTTGAACGGCTTGCCGTCGGGCCCGTTCATGGTGCCGTAGCCGACATGTTCCAGATGGGCCTTGCCCGACAGGCCGGCCTTTTCCGCCGCGCGGAACACCTGTTCGAAATGACCATGCTGGCGATGGTCGACCACATACAGGATCAGGTCGGGATCTTGCTCGCGCACCCGCTCGATGACGGTGGCCAGATCGGTGGTGCCGTACAGCACCCCGCCCTCGGACTTCACCAGGATCAGCGGCGGCATCGGCTTCTTGTCGTCATCCCGCGCGACCGGCACGACGACGGCACCCTCGCTGATTTCGGTCAGGCCCCGCGCCTTCAGGTCTTCCAGCATCGGCGGGATCAGCGCATCCACGCTGGATTCGCCGTTCCACAGGTCGAACTTCACGCCCAGGGCGCCGAACTCGCGCGTCAGGCCCACTTCGGTGACCTTGACGAAGTGCCGCCACAGGGCGCGGTAGCCCGGCCGGCCCGCCTGAAGATCGACCGTGGCGCGGCGTGCCGCTTCCAGCCGCGCCGGATCGGCCTTGCAGGCCGCCGAGGCGCGCGGATAGATCGTTTCCAGATCCTCCATGCTGACGGGCGAGTCTTCGGGATACGGGCCGGTGAAATTGGGATCGAAATAGACAGGCGCATTGCCCATTATTTCGATCTCGGTGATCAACTGGCCCATCTGCAGGCCCCAGTCGCCCAGATGCACATCGCTGACGACATGCCAGCCATTGGCGCGATACAGCCGCTGCAGGCAATCGCCGATGATGGTCGAACGCAGGTGATGCACGGCCATCGGCTTGGCGATGTTGGGACCGCCGAAATCGATCACCACCGTCTTGCCGTTGGGCGCGGGCGCACCATCGCCGATCTGGCCGGCGCGCGCGTTCAACGCCGCATCCGTCAAATCCAGGTTCAGGAATCCGGGCCCGGCGATCTCCACCTTGGCGAACAGCGGATCGGCTTTCAGCCGGGCGGCGATCTTCTCGGCAATGGCGCGGGGATTGGCCTTCGCGGCCTTGGCCGCGGCCAGCGCGCCGTTGCACTGAAACTGCGCCAGGTCGGGCCGGTCGGACGGCTGGACGGACCCGAAACTTTCCGAAAGCCCTTCCGCGGCGAACGCCTGCCCGGCGATGCGCGAAAGTTCGGCAGCCAGAGACGCCGTCATGGGACGTAACGACCCCTGGTCTTGTTGTATTCGATCTGGGCCGGGGTCATCTGGAAGCCCGCCATCTGCTGATAG
>CANGRN010000296.1 GCA_947455695.1 Alphaproteobacteria bacterium | reverse complement strand
CTTACACCGCGCCATCGCGCGCGGCCGAGATTTTAGCCGGTTTGGGCTTCTCCTCCGAAGACCAGCTGCGTCCCTGCAGGGAATTTTCCGGCGGCTGGCGCATGCGCGTGGCCCTCGCCGCGATCCTGTTTTCGGCGCCCGATCTGTTGCTGCTGGACGAACCGACCAACTATCTGGATCTGGAAGGCGTGCTGTGGCTGGAGAACTTCATCCAGAAATATCGCGGCACCATCCTGATCGTCAGCCATGACCGCGATCTTCTGAACACCGGCTGCGAGTTCATCCTGCATCTGGAGCGCGGCAAGCTGAAGCTCTACACCGGCGGCTACGACACCTTCATGGCCACCCGGGCTGCCGCGCGCGCCAACGACATGGCCTTTGCCAAGAAGCAGGAAGCCGCCCGCGCCCACATGCAGAAGTTCGTGGACCGCTTCAAGGCGTCCGCCGCCAAGGCCGCCCAGGCGCAAAGCCGCATGAAGATGCTGGCCAAGATGGCCAGCGTGGAAGTGCCGCCCGACGAGCATGTCGCGCCCATCCGCATTCCACAGGCCACGCCCGCCTCGCCGCCGCTGATCACCATGGACCGCGCCAGCGTGGGTTATGAGCCGGGCAAGCCGATCCTGACCGGCATGTCGTTCCGCTTCGATCCCGAAGACCGCATCGCGCTCTTGGGCAAGAACGGCAACGGCAAGTCGACCATGGCAAAGCTTCTGGCCGGCAAGCTGCAGGTGATGGGCGGGGATTTCACGCCGGCGCGCAAGCTGGTGATCGGCTATTTCGCCCAGCACCAGGCCGAGGAGCTGGACACCACGGTGTCCCCCATTCTCACCCTGCAGCGCATGCGCCCCAAGCTGACCTTGGAACAGGTGCGCACGCAGCTGGGCGGCTTCGGTTTTTCCGCCGACAAGCAGCAGACCCAGGTCGGCAAATTGTCCGGCGGCGAGCGGGCGCGGCTGATGCTGGCGCTGGCGACCCTGGACAAGCCCAATCTTCTCATTCTCGACGAGCCCACCAACCATCTGGACATCGACGCCCGCAACGAACTGCTGACGGCATTGAACGATTTCGACGGCGCGGTGATCCTGGTCAGCCATGACCGCCGCCTGCTCGAAGCCACGGCCGACCGGCTGCTGCTGGTGTCGGACGGCCATGTCACGCCGTTCGAAGGCGATCTCGATGACTACCGCAAGTTCCTGCTGAGCGGCGACAATGCGCCCACCCGCCGGACGCCGGAAGCGGCGCCCGCACCGAAAGTGAACAAGGACGAGGCCCGCCGCAGCAATGCCGAGAAGCGCCAGAACCTGAAGCCGCTGAAGGACAAGGTGAACGCGGCCGAGCACCAGATCGCCGACCTGACCGCCGAGATCGCCAAGCTGGACAAGGCCCTGTCCGATCCCCTGCTGTTCACCAAGGATCCCGCCAAGGCGGCATCCGTGGCCAAGAAGCGCGCCGATGCCGCGCGCAAGCTGGCCACGGCGGAAAAGGCCTGGGTGGCCGCCAGCGAAGCTTACGAAAACGCCAACGTCTAGCGGGGTTTGCAGCCCCGGTGGGTTGCACTAGTCTGCAGTTCCCATGACCGACGATCGATTTTATGAACGGGCCGGCCCCTTCTCGCTGGCGGACATTGCCGCCCGCATCGGCGCCGAGCCGGAAAAAGGCGCGCCCGACATCAGGCTGCGCGACGTGGCGGCGCTGGAAAGTGCCGAGCCGGGCGACATCTCGCTGTTCAGCGATTCCAAATATGCCAACGCCTTCGCCGTCACCAAGGCCAGCCTGGTCATCACCTCCGACAAGCTGGCCAAGCTGCCGCATGGCGTGAGTTTGCTGGTGGTTCCCAATCCGCGCCTGGCCTTCGCCCAGGTGGGACACATCTTCTATCCCCCCGCCAAACTGCAGCCGGGCGTGCGCCGCACCGAACCGGTGCATCCGACCGCCAAGGTCGGTGAAGGCACCGAGATCGGCCCCGCCGGCGAGATCGGCGCCGGCGCGGTGATCGGCAAGAACTGTTACATCGGCAACAATGTGGTGATCGGGCGCGGCGTGGTGCTGGGCGATGATTGCCGCATCGGCGCCAATTGCGTCATCACCCATGCGGTGATCGGCAACAAGGTGGTGATGGGGCCCAACAATTCCATCGGCAACCAGGGCTTCAGCTTCGTGCCCAGCCTGGACGGATTGCTGCGCGTGCCGCAACTGGGCCGCGTCGTCATCGAGGATGATGTGGAGTTCGGCTCCAACTGCACCGTGGACCGCGGCGCCATCGGCGACACCCATATCGAGCGCGGCGTGCGCTTCGACAGCCTGATCCATGTCGGCCACAATGTGCGCATCGGCCATCACAGTCTGCTGGTGGCGCAGGTCGGCATCGGCGGCTCGACCAGCGTGGGCCCCATGGTGCTGATCGGCGGCCAGGTGGGGATCAGCGATCACCTCACCATCGGCGCCGGGGCACGGCTGGCCGCACGGTCCGGCGTTACCCGCGACATCGGCGCCGGCGAACGGGTGGGCGGCTATCCGGCGCGCCCGCTGAAGCGCTGGCACCGCGAGACGGCATTGCTGGCCAAGATGGCCAAGCCCAAGAAGCCAAACGATCAAGACGGCGAACAAGAACAAGAATAAGGAGCCGTCATGGCCCAACTTTCCAGCATCCTGCCCAAGCTCCACCTGCGGCTGATGCCGGTCCTGCTCATGATGTATGTCATGGCGTTCCTGGACCGGGCCAATGTCAGCTTCGCCAAGACCGGGCTGGCCGCGGATGTCGGCATCGGCAATGCCGCCTTCGCCTTCGGCGCCTCCATCTTCTTTGTCGGCTATGCCGTGCTGGAAATTCCCTCCAACCTGGCGCTGCACCGGTTCGGCGCGCGGCGCTGGATGGCGCGGATCATGATTACCTGGGGCATTGTCTCCGCGGCCAACGCCTTTGTGACGGGCCCGAACAGTTTTTATGCCGTGCGCTTTCTGCTGGGCATGACCGAAGCCGGTTTCTTTCCCGGCGTGATCTATTACATGACCTATTGGTATCCCACCGCAGCGCGCGCCCGCTCGGTCGGCCTGTTCTATTACGGTGCGCCGCTGGCGCTGACCTTCGGCGGCCCGATCTCAGGCGCGCTGGTGGCGCATGACGCGTTCGGCCTGCATGGCTGGCAGGTGATGTTCGTGATCGAGGGGCTGCTGGCATCGCTGGCCGGTGTTGCGGTGCTGTTCCT
>CANGRN010000295.1 GCA_947455695.1 Alphaproteobacteria bacterium | reverse complement strand
GGCCGAGGCCAGGCCCAGCGCGGCGCGCACCGGCTGAGCGGCGCCGTAATAGCAATCCAGCCATTGGCGGGAATCGCCGATGACGCCGCAGCGGATCGCGCCGGTCAGCGCGTCATCGCGCGGGCGCGCCGAAGCGGGCGCCGCCAGGACCAGCAGCGCAGGAACCAAAATCAACCAGATATGACGCATGCATTTCCCCAAACCGGTGCGCAAAAGGCGGCCCGCGCACTTATCTAACGCATTGCGGGATTGAAACAAAATCAGGCGTGGCGGGCAACCGGCCCGCCGTCGAGCACTTTCGTTGCTCGTGTCATGACCTTGGACGGGCGCGCGCCGATGTCGATCATCGCAATGCTCAATGGCGCAGCGCGGCGCAGCGACTGTCAGCAAATTGTAAAGCAGGGTTGCCATGACAGGGTTTCCTTCCCAAACTCTACCGGTCGGGGATGAGGGAATTGGCACATGATCACTGCAATGCAGCGTAACAAGATTCCTGGCCGGGCGGTGGCCGCCCTCACGCTTTTGTTGCTGGCCGGCGCGGCCCGGGTGGATGCGCAAACGCCGCCCGCAGGCGAAGCCGACATCCTGATCCAGAACGGCCATGTCGTGGACGGCACCGGCGGTCCCTGGATGCAGGAAAATGTCGCCATCAAGGGCGATAAGATCGTGTATGTCGGCCGCGCGCCCGTGAAAGCGAAGAAGGTGATCGACGCCACCGGCAAGATCGTCTCGCCGGGCTTCATCGACATGCATTCCCATTCCGAGTTCGGCCTGGCCCTGGATGGGCGCGGCCTTTCCAAGGTCACCCAGGGCATCACCACCGAAGTCATGGGTGAGCATCTGTCGGCCGGCCCGGTGCTGGGCCCGGCGGTGGACGATCCCATGATGGTAACGCCGCCGGTCAAGCGGACCTGGACCACATTGGGCGGCTGGTTCTCCTACCTGCAGAAGAAAGGCATCGGCATCAACGTCGCCTCGTATGTCGGAGCGGGCCAGGTGCGCGCGTCGGCGATGGGCTACCAGAACCGCGAGCCCAGCACGGCCGAGATGGGCCGCATCAAGCAGCTGATCCGCCAGGCCATGGAAGAGGGCGCCTTCGGCCTTTCCAACGGCATGTCCTATGTCCCCAACATGTTCTTCTCGACCGCCCAGCTGATCGAATTGTGCAAGGTGGCCGGCGAATATGGCGGCATTTTCACCATCCATATCCGCAATGTCGGCCCGAACGATCCGCGCGACAAAGGCCTGAAGGAAGCCATCGAGATCGCCAAGGGCGCCCATATCCCGGTGGAGATTTTCCACCACGGCGCCAGCGCCGGCATGGATCCCGACGACTTCATCAAGGATACCGAGCAGGCGCGCGCCGACGGCGTGGACATCACGGGCAATTCCTATCCCTACGAAACCGGCTGGACCTATCTGACCCAGTCGCTGCCCGCCTGGGCTCAGGAAGGCGACAGTGCCGCCATCGTGGCGCGGCTGCAAAAGCCCGACACCCGCGCCCGTATCCTGGCGGAAATGAAGGACCGCAGCGTCGACCCGCGGAAAGTGGCGTCGGTCAACCCGGAATATGACGGCAAGATGCTGCCCCAGATCGCCAAAGAGATGCGCGTGACGCCGTCGGAGGCGTTGCTCAACATCCTGGTCAAGCAAAAGGGCGAAGGCTTCCAGATCGGCGTGCCCACCGGGGCGCGCGCCAAGATCGTGGCGCGGATGCTGAACAATCCCTGGGTGGATATCGGTTCGGACGGAATCGCGCTGCCCGCCGATGTGCACACGTCTTTCGGCGCGCCGCATCCGCGTTCCTTTGGCAGCCACACGCGTCTGCTCGCCGAATATGTCCGCAACCAGCATCTCTTCACCCTGGAAGAAGCGGTGCGCAAGATGACCTCGCTGCCGGCCAATCGGCTGGGCCTGGCTGATCGCGGCATCCTGCGCCAGGGGATGAAGGCCGATGTGGTGGTATTCGATGCCGCCACTGTCCAGGACATGGCGACCTACGAAAATCCGGCGCAATATTCCAAGGGCATCGACCTTGTGCTGGTGAATGGCAAGGCCGTGGTCGCGGACGGCAAGCCCACCAATGCCTTGCCCGGCCAGGTTCTGCGTGGCCCCGGTTACAAGCCCGGCACGCCGTAACGGAGAAACAGCGATGATTGCGCGGCAACGTCTTCTGGTTTCCACCATGGCGTTGGCCGTGGCCGGCATGGCGCAGCCTGCAGCGGCAGCGCCCTGGACCCGCGGCTTTGTGGTCAGCGCGTATGAATATGCCTTCCGCTATGGCGGCCGTTCCGATTTCGCCCGCACCGGCGAGATCGAGCCCGGCGTGGACTGCCCCCATGGCAGCGGCACCCATTTCGCCGACGACCAGAAGACCTTGAAGGCGCTGGCGCGCCAGAAATGGCGTGACCAGGACCAGGTCCAGAAAATTGCCGCGCCGCCGGGCCTGGAGCAGGTGCGCGCGCCGAACCTGACGCGCTTCTACATCTGGGACCGCGCGCTTTCCTATCGCGGCTACAAGAACAAGATCGAGACCTATGTGAATCCGTTTGCCGCGGAAGATCCGGGCCAGCCGCAGGTCACCAGCCGCATCGGCGATGGCTTCAACCTGGACGGCAAGGTCAAGGCCAGCGATTTCGTCGGCCCCGATGGCGAGAAGGGCATCGACAACAATCTGTACCGGGCCTGGGGCTGCGATGCGCCCTGGCGCGGCAATGGCAATGCCACGCTGGACCTGCGCGCCAACGACAAGATGCAGGATGGCCTCTACACCATGGTCATCCGCATCTCGGGCAAGGCGGACCCGATGAATGACGATGATGCGGTGGTGGAAATCGGCTATTCGCCGGACAAGATCGTCAAGGATGCCCGCAACAATGTGGCGATCGATTATTCCTATCGCATCCTGCAGCCCGAGCAGTACACGCGGCTGAAAGCGAAAATCAAAAACGGCGTGGTGGAGACCGAACAGGTCGAACATCTGCACAGCCCGCGCATCGCCTGGTTCTATGACCAGACCGGCGACACCAACTTTGTCAAAGGAAAGCTGCGCCTCACCCTGGCGCCCGACGGGCTCTCCGCGACCGGACTTTTGGGCGGGTATCGCAACTGGCGCGACCTGTATGCGGAAAACACCTTCGCGCAGGATGGCGGCCAGCAGGGCATCCGCGAGCATGAAGATCATGTCGCGCTTTATTATGCGCTGCGCCGCAATGCCGACGGC
>CANGRN010000294.1 GCA_947455695.1 Alphaproteobacteria bacterium | reverse complement strand
GAATCTGCGGGCGCTGGCCTTCGCCTTGTCCAGCCTGATTGAAAAGGATTTGCTGATCAGCGCACTCGATACCTATGAAGGGATTTATCGCAAGCGCTATCGCGCCCTGATCCGCGCCAAGCTGGGACTGACAAGCAATGTGCCGGGCGACGACCAGTTGCTCGGCGACTTGCTGAACCTGATGGCAAAGACGCGGGCGGATTACACGCTGAGCTTTCGCAATCTCAGCGGTGAAGACCAGGATTGGCTGGCGCTCTTCGGACCAGAAAATACCGATGCCGAAGCCTGGCTGTCGCGCTACCGGGTGCGCACCGAAAGCGAACCGGTGCTGGAGCTGGACAAGGTCAACCCGAAATATGTCCTGCGCAACTGGGTGGCGGAAACCGCCATCCGCGCGGTCGAAGACCATGGCGACATCGCCACCCTGGACCGCATCTTCAAACTGGTTCAGTCGCCGTTTGAAAAGCACAGCGGCGACGAAGTTTTCGCCGCGCCGCCGCCGCCAGAACTCTGCAATCTGGAAGTAAGCTGTTCTTCCTAGAGCGCAACCGGGCGAAGCCCGAAAGTTGCGCGACCAAAAAGACTCACCAGTTGGTCGAGACGTACTTGATCTCGCAGAACTCGATCAGGCCGTGGTGCGAGCCTTCGCGGCCCAGGCCCGACTGCTTGACCCCGCCGAACGGGGCCGCCGGGTCCGACATCAAGCCGCGATTGAGGCCCAGCATGCCGGCTTCCAGCTTCTCGCAGATCTGCATGCCGCGCTTGAGGTCCTGGGTATAGACATACGCCGCCAGGCCGTATTCGGTATCGTTCGCCTTGCGGATGGCTTCGGCTTCGTCCTCGAAGGATTGCAGCGAGACCACGGGTCCGAAGATTTCTTCCTTCATCATGGCGGCATTGTCCGGTACGTCGGACAGCACGGTCGGCGGATAGTAATAGCCCGGCCGGTTGAGGCGCTGGCCGCCCAGAAGCAGCTTGGCGCCCTTGGCCACCGCATCGTCCACCAGCTCGGCGATCTTGGCGACGGACTTTTCGTTCACCATCGGCCCCAGGGTGGATTCCGGATCGGTCGCTTCGCCCAGCTTGATCGCCGACATGCGCGCAACCATGCCGTCAGTGAACGGCCCATAAATGTCCTTGTGGACATAGAAGCGGTTGGCAGCGGTGCAGGCTTCGCCGCTGTTGCGCATCTTGGCCAGCATGGCGCCGTCCAGCGCGTCGTTCAGGTTGGCGTCCTTGCAGACGATGAAGGGGGCGTTGCCGCCCAGCTCCATGGCGCAGGAAATCACCTGGTCGGCCGCCTCATGCAGCAGGGCGCGGCCCACCGGGGTCGAGCCGGTGAAGGAAATCTTGCGCACCCGCGGATCGTGCAGCACCGCCTTGGACAGGGGGCTGGCCTTGGAGGTGGTGACCACATTCACCACACCGGCCGGCACGCCGCAGTCATGCATGATCTGGGCGACGGCAAAGGCGGTCAGCGGGGTTTCGGTGGCGGGCTTCAGCACCACGGTGCAGCCGGCCGCCAGGGCGGGGGCGATCTTGCGGGTGGCCATCGCCGCCGGATAATTCCAGGGCGTGATCAACAGCGCCACGCCGATGGGCTGATACTGCACCAGGATGCGCGCGCCGCTGGCCGGTGCCAGGGCCAGTTCGCCCAGCACATGGCAGCATTCCTCGGCATACCAGCGATAGAATTCGGCGGCATACAGAACTTCGGCACGCGCATCGGGCAGCGCCTTGCCGTTTTCCCAGCTGATCAGATAGGCCAGCCATTCGATATTCTCGACGATCTTCTCATAGCATTTGCGCAGGATCTCGGCGCGGAAGCGCGGCGTGGTGGCGGCCCAGGCGGCCGCGGCCTTGTCGGCGGCCTCCACCGCGGCCAGCGCGTCATCGGCATCGCAATCGGCCACATCGCAGATCTTCTTGCCGGTCGAAGGGTCGAACACGTCGACGCGCTTCTTGCTGGCGGCTTCCACCCATTTGCCGCCGATCCAAAGATCGGTGGGGATGGCGAAAGGCGCGGGGCCTGTCTTGGGCGTGGGAACGGTGACGGTGTGGGTCATGTCTCTCTCTATTGCGGGTATCAGGACGCCAGGGTGGCGCGGTCGCCGGAGAAGGCGGCGCGGGTGATCGCCTTCAGGGCGTCCACATCCAGCTTGCGGGGGTTGTTGTTGACCAGACGGGCGGCGCCGATGGCGCTTTCCGCCGTCCAGTCCTGCTTGTCTTCGGGCAGGCCCAGTTCCTTCAAGGTCACCGGGATGCCGATGTCCTTGAGCAGGCTGGCGACTTCATCGATCAGCTTGCGGGACAGTTCTTCATCGCTGCCGGACAGGCCGATGGCGCGGCCGATCTCGGCAAAGCAGCTCACGCAAGTGGGACGGTTGAACTCCATCACATAGGGCATCAGCAGCGCCACGCCCATGCCGTGCGGGGTGTGGGTCTCGTTGCCCACCGGATACTGGATGGCATGGGCCGCAGCGGTCCCTGCCGCGCCGAAGGCGCAGCCGGCCGCCAGCGAGGCCAGCATCATCTGTTCGCGCGCCTCGATGTTCTTGCCGTCCTTCACCGCGGTGCGCAGCGCCTTGAAGATGTTCTTCAGCGCCAGCAGGCCGAAGGTGTCGCTCAGCACATTCTTGCCCACGAACACGTTCTTGACCGTCAGATCGGGCGTCACGTCGCGGGCAGCGGCGGTGAAGCTTTCGATGGCATGGGTCAGCGCGTCGGCGCCGCTGACGGCGGTCAGGCCGGGCGGGCAGGTGAGGGTGAGTTCGGGATCGCACACCGCGATTCTGGGAATGAGATAGGGGCTGGAAATGCCGACCTTGGTGCCGCGCTCGGTATCGGCGATCACCGCCACGGGGGTGACTTCCGACCCGGTACCGGCGGTGGTGGGCACCGCGATCACCGGCGCCACGGGACCCGGAATCTTGTTCTCGCCGTAATAGTCGCGCAGCGAACCGCCATGCTTGAGCAGCACGGCCACGCACTTGGCCATGTCCATGCAGGAACCGCCGCCGATGCCCAGCACCACGTCCGGATTGAAGTCGGCGCATTCGGTGACGCAGCCGGAAATGCCTTCGATCGGCAGGTCGGCCTCTGTGCGGTCATACACTTTGGTCTTCACGCCATTGGCTTCCAGGTCGGCGACGATGGCCTTGACCTGGGCATCGCCCGCCATGCGCGCATCCGTGCAGATCAGAGCCCTGCTGCCGATCTGCGCCGTCATCAT
>CANGRN010000293.1 GCA_947455695.1 Alphaproteobacteria bacterium | reverse complement strand
TGGTCTTCTGGTTGAAGATGTCCTTGCGATAGGTCACCGCGCCGGTCTTGTGGTCGATGTTGGAGAAGACGTTCTGGAAGATCGTCTCCTTGGCGGCGAGGAACTTGCCGGTGACGCGATCCAGCTTCCACAGGATGCCGGGCTTGCCGATGGTCATCACGGTCTTCTGGTCGCCGTGATTGATCAGCACGCGCTCGAACACTTCGTCCAGGTCCAGGCTCTCGCCCGGGGCATGCTGGAAATACCATTTCAGCTTGCCGGTATCCGGGTCCAGCGCCAGGGTCGAGGACGAATAGAGCGTGGAGGCGTTGCCGGTCTTGCGGCTGGCGCGGAACCACGGCTTGGTCTGGGCCACGCCCCAATAGGTCGTGTTCAGGTCCGGATCATAGGTGCCGGCGATCCAGGTGTCGCCGCCGCCACGCAAGAGGTTCGGCAAGCCGTTCCAGGTATCACCACCCGGCTGGCCTTCCAGCGCGGTGGTGTAGAACTTCCAGTCGCGCTTGCCGGTGTCGGCGTCGAAGGCAGAGATGTAGCAGTTGTTTTGCGAATAGTTATCGCAGCCGGTCAGGCCGGTCAGCACTTTGCCGCGCATCACCATGACGCCGCCGGTGTTGGAGTTGTTGGTGGTGCCAAGAGCCTGCTCCCACACGATCTTGCCGGTGCGGGCATCCAGCGCATGGATCATGGCGTCGGTGGTCGCGACATAGACCTTGTCGTGATAGATGGCGAGGCTGCGGGTGCCGCCATAAGCGATGCGCGACACCGGGCCGATGCGGTTTTCCCAGATCAGCTCGCCGGTGCGGGCATCCAGCGCCTGAACGGTGTTGGAGGTGTTGGACAGGAACATGGTGCCGGCATGGACAATGGGCGTCACCTGGCTGGCGCCGCCCTCGTTCATGTTCCAGGCCCACTTCAACGTCAGATTCTTCACATTGTCGGGCGTGATCTGCTTGAGCGGAGAATAGCTCCAGCCCTGATAATTGCGGCGGTACATCAGCCATTCGCCGTCCGCCGGATTCTTGAGCATGTCGTCGGTGACATCGACATAGCTCTTCACCGTGCCCGACACGGTCAGGCCATGGGCCGGCGGCGGCGCTTCGGCGCGGGCGCGGGCTTCGGCGGCCGCCATCTTGCCAAGGCTGGGCGGGGCGATGGCTTCGGCCAACACCTTGCCGTCAGCCACGGTCGACACCTTGACGTCGGTGTCCTTGCTGAACAGCGACGAGCCGGGCTTGGCGCCATTGGCGTAGAGCAGATAGGCGGTGACGTTGGTGTAAGCCTCTTCGCCCAGGCTGCCGGGCGCGCCGGCCGGCATGGAGGTGGCGATGAACTTGTAAAGGTCCTTGGTCGAGCGGCCCCCGAAGGACGAGATAAAGCCGTTGCCGCCCAGCGCGGGCGCGTCACCGCCGCCTGCCAGGTTGGCGCGGTGGCAGCCGGCGCAACTGGCGACATAGGCCGAATGGCCCTTGGTGGCCTGTTCCATGTTGTACACGCCGGGCGCCTGGGCCAGCGCCTGCGCGGCGGCCAGCACGCCCAGCGCGATGAGACCGGCGCCGCCGGCCCGGATCTTACGAGACATGATCTTTTCCTGATTCTTCCAGCCAGCCCTGCAGATTGCCGTCGGGCGATTTTTCGCTGTCGATCCGCACATAGAGCGACTGACGGTTCAGGGCGCCGAGCTGTGTGGGTGTAAGCTTGATGGTGCCGGAGAATGCACCCTGCTTGGCATGCTCGACCGTCAGGCTGCCGATGGCGTCGCCCGGCACGCCCTTGGCCAGGCCGATGCGGAACGAACCGGTAGTGGCGGGCGATTTAAGGTTGGAGAAGGTGCCGTGCACGGTCAGCGTGTTGCCGTCCAATGTGGCGGTGGCGTTGCCGATGCTGCCGATCACATCGGCGCGGTTGGTGGCATCGAATGGCGCCGGGTCCAGCTCGGCGTCAAAACCCGTGGCGAAAACGGGTGACGCCGCCAGCAGGAATGCGGCGGCACAAAGAACAGTGAAGCGAGACATACTATCTCCCGGGAAGCGCGATCAGGTGGAGTGCGGCGGCAGCTTGATGCCGATCACGTCGCGCAGATAGTTGATGTTGTGCGAGATGTAATCGTCCACCGCCAGTTCGCGGTTACCGCCGATTGCGTCATAGCCGTCATCGCCCTTGCGCGGGCCGTCCACGTCGAAGATCGCCCAGCCATTGAAGTGGCGGTCGCGCAGCAGCTTGAACAGCGCCACGAAGTCCACGCCGCCGCCGCCAAGGTTGTGATAGACGCTGGCTTCCTTGTGCATCTCCGGCGTCGGGGTCTGGGTGTTGCCGCGATACTTGGCATAGGTGTCCTTGAGATGGATCTCGGATACGCGCGGGAAGTAGTCACTGATGATTTGCACCGCGTCGCCGCCACCCAAAGTCAGGTGACCAGTATCGGCGGTCATCCAGACATATTTGGGATCGGTATGGTCCATCACCCAGCGCATGTCCTTTTCGCGCTCCAGCGGGCCCCAGATATGAGGATGGGGTGACAGGCGCACGCCCATAGCGATGGTCTTTTCGCCCAGCTTGTTCAAATTGTCGGCCAGGCGCTTGAGCTGTTCTTCGCTGGGGCCGCCCACCGGACGCTGGCCCATGTTGATCTTCCAGTGGTCGCAGCCCAGCGGCTGCAGGAAGTCGCGGCAGAAGGCGATATGGTCGGCCATGGTCTTGGGGACCTGGTCCACATCGATGAAGTTGGTGGACTGGCCCTTTTCGCCGTTCGACGCACCGATGAAGGTAATGCCGGCATCGTCCATCATCTTCTGCAGTTCCATGGGATTGGCGCGATAGGCCTCGATGCCGTCGCCATAGAATTCGATGCCCTGCAGGCCGACTTCGGCCATGCGCTTGATCGCCCATGGCGTTTCGTGCGTCTGCTTGGCGCCGACCCCTGCCCCGCCCCACATCGAACTGGTGGTGCCGAACAGGATATCGGGGTTCACCGGGTCCAGCGGCTTATGCTTGATCTTCTTTCGGGTGGCGCCGAAGGCAATCTGCGGCATCGCCGCGGCGACACCGGCCGCGACGGTGGACGTCATGAAATGGCGGCGCTGCAACTTGGTCCCGGACATGGTTTCTTCCCCTGATTTGTTGTCCTGACGTTTGGGCGGGGCTGACAACAAGTCAAGGTGCCGCGAGCGCGCAGAGCATTCGTGCTGCGACGCAGCAAGCCGTTCGGATTTACAGCCCCCGGCAAAGATGAGAGTTTATCAGT
>CANGRN010000292.1 GCA_947455695.1 Alphaproteobacteria bacterium | reverse complement strand
GACGTCCGGATGGTAGCGCGCTTCGACAATCAAAATGTTCATATCACGCCCTGATCCCCCTCCCCCCTGGCGCCGGGCGCCACAAGGGAGAGGTGCCCGCAGCAACGCCTGGGTTGCAACGGGCGGAGAAGTTTAAGGTTTAACGTCGTCTTCGCCTTCGAGTTCGCCGATCAGCATCTCGAAGTCACGGGTCTCGCGGAAATTCTTGTAGACCGAAGCGAAGCGGACATAGGCCACCTTGTCCAGGCTGGCCAGGGCCTGCATCACCAGTTCTCCGATCACGTTGGCGGGAATCTCGTTCTCGCCCATGGATTCCAGGCGGCGCACGATGCCGGTGATGGTGCGGTCCACCCGCTCGCGCTCCACCGGGCGCTTGCGCAGGGCGTGATTGACCGAGCGTTCCAGCTTGTCGCGGTCGAAGCTTTCGCGGCGGCCATTCTTCTTGACCACGATCAGCTCGCGCAGCTGCACGCGCTCAAACGTCGTGAACCGCCCGCCGCATTCGGGGCAGTGGCGGCGGCGGCGGATGGCCGAATTGTCCTCGGAAGGACGCGAGTCCTTCACCTGGCTGTCTTCATGTCCGCAGAACGGGCAGCGCATCTTGGGTTCCCCTTACGGATAGATCGGAAAGCGGTTGCACAGATCGGAGACGCGGCGCGCCACGCTCTGTTCCACCTGGGCATCGCCCGCTTCATTCTTGGCCACGGCATCGACCACTTCCACGATCAGCTTGCCGACCTCGCAGAATTCGGCGGTGCCGAAGCCGCGGGTGGTGGCGGCGGGCGAACCCAGCCGGATGCCCGAGGTGATGGTGGCCTTCTCGGTGTCGAAGGGCACGGCGTTCTTGTTGCAGGTGATGCCGGCGCGATCCAGTGCATGTTCGGTGGGACGGCCCTTGGCGCCCTTGGGCCGCAGGTCCACCAGCATCAGATGGGTATCGGTGCCGCCGGTGACGATGTCCAGGCCGCTGGCCTTGAGCACTTCGGCCAGCGCTTTGGCATTCTCCACCACGTTCTTCGCATAGACTTTGAATTCCGGCTTCAGCGCTTCGCCGAACGCCACCGCCTTGGCGGCGATGACATGCATCAGGGGTCCGCCCTGTAGGCCGGGGAATACGGCGGAGTTGATCTTCTGGCCGATCGCTTCGTCGCGCGACAGGATCATGCCGCCGCGCGGGCCGCGCAGGGTCTTGTGGGTGGTGGTGGTGACCACGTCGGCGTACGGCACCGGGCTGGGATGCACGCCGCCCGCCACCAGGCCGGCAAAGTGGGCCATGTCCACCATGAACAGCGCGCCGACTTCGTCAGCGATCTTGCGGAAGGCTTCGAAGTCCCAGGTGCGGGCGTAAGCCGAGCCGCCCGCCAGGATCAGCTTGGGCTTGTGCTCGCGGGCCAGCGCCGCGACTTGGTCCATGTCGACGCGCTGGTCGTCCTTGCGGACCGTGTAGGGCACCGGCTTGAACCACTTGCCCGAATAGTTGGCGGGATGGCCGTGGGTGAGATGGCCGCCGGCGGCCAGATCCAGGCCCATGAAAGTGTCGCCCGGATTGAGCAGGGCATAGAAGGCCGCCTGGTTGGCGTTGGCGCCCGAATGGGGCTGGACGTTGGCGAAGGCCGCGCCGAACAATTTGCAGGCCCGTTCGATGGCGATCTGTTCGGCCACGTCGACATATTCGCAGCCGCCGTAATAGCGCTTGCCCGGATAGCCTTCGGCATACTTGTTGGTCAGGACCGAGCCCTGGGCTTCCAGCACTGCCTTGGAGACGATGTTCTCGGAGGCGATCAGCTCGATCTTGTCGCGCTGGCGGTTCAATTCGTCCTGGATGCTGCTGAAAACGTCCGGGTCGGCGGCTTCCAGCCCCTGGGTGAAGTATCCGGAAGGGGGGGCCATCGGGACAGCGGACATCAAAAGCCTCATTTGCAGCCAAAAGGGGTGCGGAGGCCGATATTGCGCCCCCGCGCAGGAATGGCGGATTTACCCCTTCGGCGGCACCAAATCTAGCGGCTTAGGCAAGAATTGAGGCCCTTCTTGCAAGGCACGGGAAAAGCTGAGATTTCCTGTACCGGCCCGCCGCCCTAAGGTGACGGGCGACAACATTGGGTTCGGGGATATGGGCAAGGATAGCGAGGACGACATCCTCAAGCTGGTGACGGAAATCGTCGCCGCCTATGTCAGCAAGAACACGGTGGCGGCCAGCGAGCTCCCCGGCATCATCAAGAATGTCCATGCCACCCTGGGCGGCTTCGCCGGTTCCGACGACCGGGCCCTGCCCCGCGCGCCCGCCGTGCCGGTCAAGAAATCGGTGCAGCCCGACTACATCGTCTGTCTGGAGGACGGCAAGCGGCTGAAGATGCTCAAGCGCTACCTGCGCTCGCGCTACAAGCTGTCGCCGGGCGAATATCGCGAGCGCTGGAACCTGCCGCCCGACTATCCGATGGTGGCGCCCAACTATGCCCAGAAGCGCAGCGACTTCGCCAAGAAGATCGGCCTGGGCAAGGGCGACGGCCGCAAGGACAAGCGGAAGAAGAAAGACTAGCGGAGATTCATGGCGAAGCTTCTCTTCGGAATGAACCTGTCCCTGGACGGTTATGTCGACCACGAGAAGTTTGCGCCCGAGCCCGCCATGTTTCGTCACTGGATCGAACGCGTGCGCGCCTTGACCGGCAGCGTGTATGGCCGCCGCATGTACGAGATCATGCGCTATTGGGACGAAGACCGTCCGGAATGGAATGGGGAGCACCGCGAATTTGCTGCGGCGTGGCGGAACCAGCCAAAGTGGGTCGTTTCCCGCTCGCTGGCGTCGGTTGGCCCCAATGCCACGCTTGTTTCGGACGACATGGAAGGGGTGGTGCGCGGGCTGAAGGCCCGGCTCGCCGGCGAACTGTCGGTCTCCGGACCGGATCTGGCACAGAGCCTCACCGATCTCGGTCTTATCGATGAGTATCGCCTCTATCTTCACCCCGTCGTGCTTGGGCACGGCCAGCCATTCTTCGCCGGTCCCCGGCCACCGCTTCGCCTTGCGGCCAGCGAGCGGATCGGCGAGAGCGTGATCTGCTTGAGTTACGTTCCTGCCGGCTAGTCCGCCGCCGCCAGGCGGTAACCGACGCCCTGCTCGGTCAGGATCAGCCTGGGCTGTTCCGGGTCTGCTTCCAGCTTCTGGCGCAGGTTGCGGATATAGATCCGCAGATACTGCACATCGGCGTCCCCGCCCCACACCTCGTGCAGGATGAACTTGTGTATCAGG
>CANGRN010000291.1 GCA_947455695.1 Alphaproteobacteria bacterium | reverse complement strand
CGCGTCACCCTGATGTGCGCCGCCACCCCGCCCGACTTCCAGCAATGGCGCGGCGTGGAAGAGATCATGCGCGACGAGGCCCATGCGGAGGCGGAAGGCCTGCTGCACGAAGCCGCCAAGGTTGTGAACGACCTGTCGGGCATCCTGCCCGAGCTGGTGATCCCCTACGGCCTGACCACCGAATGCCTGACCGCACTGCTGAAGGAGGACAAGGACATCTCCATCCTGGTGCTGGCCTCGGGTGCGGGAAAAGAGGGGCCCGGCCCCCTGGTCTCCATGTTCGGCACCGCCGTCCAGGCCATCCCCGTGACGATTGTTCCGGGCAATTTCACCGACGAGCAGATTGACGCTCTGGCCTAAGCGGGCCGATAAACCGGCCCATGGGAAAGATCCTTGTCGCCGTGGCCGTCGGCCTTGTCTTCCTGGTCCTGTGCGCCGGGCTCTATACCTTGTGGAAGGGTGGCGACACCGCCCGCACCTGGTCCAATAAACTGATGCGAATCAGGGTGTTAGCCCAGTTCGTCGCCATACTCATCATCATGGCGGTGCTGTTTCTTTCGCAGCATTGATCCCGTCCCCCGCGGCTTATATGTAAGCCGCCTCCACGACCATAAGAGCACCTGACCATGGCCAAGACGCTGTACGACAAGATCTGGGACGCCCATCTGGTGGACGCCCCGCCGGGCGAGACCCCCGTGATCTATATCGACCGCCACCTGGTCCATGAGGTCACCAGCCCCCAAGCCTTTGAAGGTCTGCGCCTGGCGGGCCGCAAGGTGCGCCGCCCCGAGCTGACCTTGGCCGTGGCCGATCACAATGTGCCCACCAAGGATCGCGACAAGGGAATCACCGAGCCGGAATCCCGGCTGCAGGTCGAGACGCTGGAGAAGAACGCCAAGGATTTCGGCGTGGAATATTTCGCCATGGACGATATCCGCCAGGGCATCGTGCACATCATCGGGCCGGAACAGGGCTGGACCCTGCCGGGCACCACCATCGTCTGCGGCGACAGCCACACCTCGACCCATGGCGCGTTCGGCGCGCTGGCTTTCGGTATCGGCACGTCCGAGGTTGAACATGTGCTGGCCACGCAAACCCTGCGCGCCCAGCCGTCCAAGAACATGCGCGTGACGGTGAACGGCAAACTGCCCGAGGGCGTCACCGCCAAGGACATCGCGCTGGCCGTGATCGCCAAGATCGGCACCGCCGGCGGCACCGGCTATGTCATCGAATATGCCGGCGAAGCCATCCGCGCTTTGTCGATGGAAGGGCGCATGACCTTGTGCAACCTGACCATCGAAGGCGGCGCACGCGCCGGCCTGATCGCGGTGGACGACACCACCTTGAATTACGTGAAGGGCAAGCCCCGCGCGCCCAAGGGCGCTGCCTGGGAAGGCGCCGAGATGTACTGGAAGACCTTGCACTCCGATCCCGACGCCAAGTTCGACGCCGAAGTGGTGCTGGATGCGCGCGACATCGTGCCGATGGTCACCTGGGGCACCTCGCCCGAACAGGCGCTGCCGATCACCGCCAAGGTGCCGGATCCGGCGGCGATGAAGGAAGAACATCACCGCGCCGCCGCCGAGCGCGCGCTGGCCTATATGGGCCTGACCGCCAACATGCCGATCACCGACATCAAGGTGGACCATGTCTTCATCGGGTCCTGCACCAATGGCCGCATCGAAGACCTGCGCGCCGCTGCCGTCATCGCCAAGGGCCGGAAGGTTGCCGCTGGCGTCAACGCCATCGTGGTGCCGGGCTCTGGGCTCGTGAAGGAACAGGCCGAGGAAGAAGGCCTGGACAAGGTGTTCCTGGACGCCGGTTTTGAATGGCGCGATCCGGGCTGTTCCATGTGCCTGGCGATGAATGCCGACAAGCTGAAGGAAGGCGAGCGCTGCGCCTCCACCTCCAACCGCAATTTCGAAGGCCGTCAGGGCCGCGGCGGCCGCACCCATCTGGTGTCGCCGGCGATGGCAGCAGCGGCGGCGGTGACCGGTCACCTGACCGACGTTCGCACGCTTTAAAAGAAGCTGACCGGATCGACGTCGACCGCCACGCGCACGGCGGCGGGGATTTTGATGCTTGCGAGCCAGGCTTTCAGAAACGCCTGCACATCCACGCCGCGCCCCGCCTGCACCAGCAGGCGCTCGCGCGTCTGGCCGCGCAGCAGGGCATAGAAGGCCGGCGTCGGGCCCCACACTTTCACATCGCGCGCATTGGGTGCGGCTTTGCCAAGCTGGCGGGCAATATCGCGCACCGCATCGCCGTCATAGCCGCTGATCACCAGCGCGGCGAGGCGGCCAAAGGGCGGCGAAGCGCTGGCTTCACGGAACTGCCGCTCCTGTTCATAGAAGCCGTCGCGGTCACCGCGCGCCAAAGCCTGCATCACCGCGTCTTCCGGATTGCGGGTCTGCAGTAAAACAAGCCCCGGCTTTTCGGCACGTCCGGCGCGGCCTGATACCTGGTGCAGCAGTTGGAATGTGCGCTCGCGTGCCCGCAGGTCACCGTCGCTGCCGCCCAGATCGGCATCGATCACACCAACCAACGTCAGTTGCGGAAAGTGATGGCCCTTGGCCACGATCTGGGTGCCGATCAGCACATCGATCTCGCCACGCGCGAACAGCCGCAAGGGCCCCTGCATCTCGCCGGGGCCGGTGTGCATCAACGTGTCGGACGAAGCGATGGCATAGCGCGCACCCGGGAAGAAGGCGGCGAATTCTTCCGCCACCCGTTCCACGCCGGGGCCGCAGGCGATCAAGGTGCCCGGCTCATGGCATTGCGGGCAGGCCGATGGCATCGGCAGCTCATAGCCGCATTGATGACAGGCCATGCGGCGCTTGTATTTGTGCTCCACCAGCCAGGCCGAACAATGCGGGCAGGTGAATTTGTGGCCGCAGGCTTCGCACAAGGTCAGCGGCGCATACCCCCGGCGGTTGAGGAACAGCATTGCCTGTTCGCCGGCGGCAAGCGTCTTTTCCAGCGCAGCGCGCAGCGGCGGCGACAGCCATTGGGCTTTCTGTTCCACGTCAGGCCCGTCACGTTCCTGGCGCAGATCGATCAGCCGCACCTCCGGCATTTCCGCCACGCCGTGCCGCGACACAAGTTTCAGATGCGTATAACGGCCACTCTGCGCATTGACATAGCTTTCCAAGGATGGCGTGGCGCTGGCCAGCACCACCGGGCAATCTTCTATCCGCGCCCGCACCACCGCCATGTCGCGGGCGTGATAGATGGCGCCTTCCTGCTGCT
>CANGRN010000290.1 GCA_947455695.1 Alphaproteobacteria bacterium | reverse complement strand
AGGTTCATCGATTTCCTGCTGATTGAGCATTGCAACCATGCTGGCCAGGCAAGTGGAAAACTCGAGGCCACCTATGACCAGTTATCCCGCCAGGGAATCTCACGGAAGCGCATCGCAAGCGCAATCCGCGAGGCGGTCGAGCGCGGCTTGGTCAAGGTGACGCGGCGTGGCGGCCTGTATGGTCTAGATTCGCATCGCACAACGTCTCAATACCGGCTGACGTGGACCGGCACGTTGCAGCCGCCCTGCGCCCCAACCAACGAGTGGAAACGGTTCAAGAGCAAAATCAACTCTCCGCATCCCCATGTGGGTACTGTGAAGGCGCAGCCATAACAGTGCTAATTCCCGTAAGGCCCAACAAGTCCGGTACCCACAGGGGGAACCGCTTCTATACTTCCCTCACTTCCGGTGGCGAGCCGGGCGAGCGAGCGCCCTAGGGGCGCAAGCGAAGCGAGCCCGGCGATTAATCTCTATGTTCTGCGCCGCGGAGCGGCGTTGGTAGAACTGGTACCTCAGAACCTTTATTGTTCGGCTATCTGCCCTATCGAGCATTCCAAGACCTGGTGAGGTTATACCCGCACTCCGACATCACATCAGAGGACGAGGGTTGAATGTCCGCTTTACCCGAAAGCGGTCATTCGTATCTGGTTCGCCCAACGTCAGCTTTGCGCCAAAAGCGGACATTGGGCCGACCAGGGCGGAATGGCCTCTCCTGACCCAAAGCGGACATTGCGGCGGGAATGAAGTCCTTACAGGTTGGCGGAGCTGGTCTCCGCCAGATCGCATGCTAGGTCCTTGGAAATACTTGGTACGCGCGCGCGAGCGAACGGGGCGCTTCCCGCGCCGCTACCCACAACCTGCTAAACGTCTACTGTCGCTTCACTTCAGCGCGAAGGTCAAAATGTTGCTTCCCGATGCTACGGCAACATACTGGCGCCCGTTCAGCACATAGGTCATCGGACAGCCCCTCCAGGATTGGTTCCCATGGATTGTCCATAGGGTCTTGCCGCTCTTGGCATCGACCGCAGCAAACCCGCCGCCGGTCTCGCCATAGAACACCAGGCCGCCGGCGGTGCTCAGGACACCGGAATAGTTGGCTTCCTGGGGCCCTTCCTGCGGGATCTCCCATACCGTCTTTCCGGTCTGGATATCTAGCGCCCGGAGATATTTCAGGCCAGGGTCGTTGGGATCGCGCACGCCCTCATACCCCTGGCTCTCCTTCGAGGTCTGCCGGTAGATGCTGCAATCCTCCACCGCCATCACGTAGAATAGCTTTGTTTCGGGACTGAAGGAAGTTGCGTACCAGTTGGTGGCGCCCCGCACGGACGGGCATCCCTTTACGCCGGCCGGCGTTACATCGTTGCCGGGCAGCAGACGTGGCTTGCCGTCGGCGCCATAGCCGCTGGCCCAGTTCATTTTCCGGACAAAAGGCTTGGCAGTTAGGAACTCGCCCGTGATCCGGTCGAGCACGAACATAAAACCATTGCGGTTGGCCTGCAGCAGCAGCTTGCGCGGACGGCCGCCATAGTCGGCATCGACCAGAAGCACCGGCTCGGTCGCGTCCCAGTCGTGCAGGTCATGCGGCGTGAACTGGTAATACCATTTCAGTTTTCCGGTCTTCGCATCCAGCGCGATCACGCAATTGGTATAAAGGTTCTCGCCACCGCGCTCGGCCGCGTCGGTAGCAGGAAACGGATTGCCAACCGTCCAATAAAGCGTGCCGGTTTGCGCGTCATACGAGCCGGTCAGCCATGTGGCCCCGCCGCCTATACCAATGGCGGTACCTTTCCAGGTTTCGGAGCCGGGTTCGCCGGGGCGCGGCACGGTGCGGAAGCGCCAAGCTTCTTCGCCCGTGGTGGCTTTGTAGGCCACCAGAAAGCCGAGCAGGGGACTGTCGCCGCCACTTACGCCGGCGATTACTAGGTCCCCTACCACCATGGGTGCCGAACTGGAGCCGAAGGCGCCCTTGGTTTGGGGCATTTTGACGTCCCACATCAGGCCGCCGGTCAACCGGTTCAGGCAGATGAGATGCGCATCGGTGGTGGCAAAGAAGACCCGGTCACCCAGGATCGCCACGCCGCGATTCATCGCCCCCGGATTGCGGCGCCGGCCATCGGCCATGGGCTCGGTATAGGCGAAGCACCAGAGCTGGCGGCCGGTGCCGGCGCCCAGGGCGCACACCTTGTCCGCCGAGGTAACATACATCACGCCATCCACGACGATGGGCGTGGTCTCAAGATTTGGCGCCTCCATGGAATAGACCCATTCCATCTGCAGCCGGTCGACATTTCCGATGTTGATCTGGCTGAGCGGACTGTGACGATTTCCGCCAAGCACGCCGTTATAGGTCGGCCATTCGCCTTGCTTGGGGTTGAGCACCGCGTTTATGGCTTCCGCGGAGACATGCTCTTCCACGTGGGGCTTTGGCGCAGGTTTTGTGCCGCCGCCCAGGCTCGCGAGATAGGCTATCAGGTCGCGGCGTTCCTCCGCGCTGCCCTTGAAGGGCGGCATGATGGAATTCTTCTCCCGCACGATCTGCACATATTGTTTGTCGGTTAGAAAAAGCAGGCGCCCGTCCAGGGTCTGCAGTTCCAAGTCATGTTCGGCTCGGCCGCGCGCGAAGCCACGCAAGGCGCTACCATCGCGCATCTTCACATTTACGACGCGCCAGCCGTCATCCGGGCAAAAGGCCCAGCGCGGGCAGCTTGCTGTGGCGTGAATGCCCATCTGGGATGTAGGATTTTCCAGCACAAGCTCCAGCTCGCGCACGGTGGCGCGGCGGCCGATGGCAGAGAGGTCGGGCCCGCTCGCCTTGCCGTGGCCCTGAATCATGTGACACCCCGCGCATTCGCCCTTGCCGAAGAAAAGATCCTCTCCCGCGGCCACATTCCCGGCAGGCTTTGTGTCGAAGGCAGACTGGTTGAGGGACCGTAGCCACCCCGCTAGCTGTCGTAGATCGCTGTCCGGCAGGTTGCTGAAGGCAGGCATGCCGCCGGGGGTGCCGCTCTTTATCAGATCGCGAATCTGCGCCTCGGTCATGGGGCGCAGAGTGATATTGTTCATCAGCGAAGGTGCCCGGTCGCCGCCGGCGCCGCCCTCGCCATGGCAGCCTTCGCACATGCTGTCGAACTGCTTCGGCGGAGCGGAAAAGCCGGCCGGTGTCTGTGCCATGGATGGGCTAGCCCATAGGGCTGCGAGAATCACGGCACCGGCGATGTGCTTCATCATGAGAGCTGCACCTTCTTCTTGATT
>CANGRN010000289.1 GCA_947455695.1 Alphaproteobacteria bacterium | reverse complement strand
CCATCAGTTCGCCCAGCACGGCGTAGGAATAGGTATAGGCCGAGCCCGAAACCGGCACCATGGACGCCAGTTCGGCATAGCACAGGGCTGCCACGGCGCTGACCGTGCCGGCGATGACAAAGGCCAGCAGCATGCCGGGGCCCGTCTTCTGCGCGGCTTCCGCCGTCAGCACGAAGATGCCGGTGCCGATGACGCCACCGATGCCCAGTAAGGTCAGCTGCACGGGGCCCAGGCTGCGGTGCAGGGATTTCTTTTCGGCGGTGGCCAGCACCGCATCCAGGGATTTTACCCGCCACATGGAAATATCCCCGCCAGCCACATCGCCATCCCGACATGCGGCGGAATATCCGTCAAGCGGCACCATCACCCGTCAACAAGCTCAGGGTGAGGATTAAAAGACAAAGTCCTCATGCTGCGCTGGTCGAAGCATGAGGGCGGCTACATTTGCGGCAGACTGCCTAATCCAGCACGTCAGCGGCTTCGGGGTGGCGCTGGAACCAGGCCCGGGCATAGGAACAGCGCGGCACGATCACCAGCTGGTTCGCGCGCGCATGCTCGACGATCTCCTGCATCAGCCGGCCGGCGGCGCCGGTGCCGCGCAGGGCCGGATCGGCCTCGACATGGGGGATGACATACTGACCGTCGCGGATGCGATAATTGGCCCAGGCCAGCAGGCCGTCTTCTTCCAGTTCGAAACGGCTCTGGTCCTTGTTGTCGATCATGCCCGTGGCTTGGCGTCCTGGCGGTATATCCATGGGAACGAAAAGCCGATGGGAAGTATCCAGGCGGTGCCGGCCACGGCGTAGAACAGCAGGGCGACATACCAGGGCGCGCCCGGCAGGATTCGCCATTGCAGGCCCGCAATCAGCACCATGTAGGCGGGCAGCCAGACGAAAACGATCAGGATGGCGACAATCAGGGTCTTGGTGCGGCGGGACATTGGGAAATCCGGGGAAATCTTTGACGGCTTCGGTCCGGGACGGTATCAGAAGCACCGCATGACCGCTTCCGAAAACTTCTTCAAATCGCGCCGCGCCGTGGGCCTGTGGCTGCTGGCCGTGGCGCTGGTGATCCTGGGCATGATCACGGTTGGCGGGCTGACGCGCCTGACCGGTTCGGGCCTGTCCATCACCGAATGGAAGCCCATCATGGGCGCGCTGCCGCCCCTGAACGATGCGCAGTGGGCAGACGCCTTCGCCAAGTATCAGCGCATCCCGCAGTACATCGTGCAGAACCAGGGCATGAGCCTGGACGCCTTCAAGGGCATCTTCTGGTGGGAATGGGGCCATCGCCTGCTGGGACGGCTCCTGGGCGTGGTGTTCTTCGTGCCGTTCCTCTGGTTCGCCGCGGTCGGCGCCATCCAGCGCAGCGAATGGCCGCGCATGCTGCTGCTGTTCGCGCTGGGCGGGCTGCAAGGTTTGATCGGCTGGTGGATGGTGTCGTCCGGGCTGGAGGTGCGCACCTCGGTCAGCCAGTACCGCCTGGCCATCCTTTGGATCGCGCTGGAATATCTTCGAGGTGGCGAAAGCAGGGGGAATGCGCGGCGCGAGTTTGGTTTTGTGGCGCTTTTATATGTCCAGATGCTGCTGGGCGCACTGGTCGCCGGTTTGCATGCGGGGCTGATCTACAACACCTGGCCGGACATGAATGGCGGGATGTTTCCGGAAGACCCGTTCTTCTCCGCGCCCTGGTGGATCAATTTCTTTGAAAATCCGGGGCTGGCCCAGTTCGACCACCGCATCGGCGCTTACATCGTCGCGGGCGTCGCGGCTTTCATCACCGTCAGCAGCTTCAAGCTGTCAGGCTATTCCAAGATCAGCGGCAAGGCGGTCGGCATTATCACCGCCTTCCAGATCTTCCTGGGTGTCGCAACCCTGGTGATTCAGGCGCCCCAGGGCTTGGCGGCGCTGCACCAGGTCACCGCCGCGCTTTTGCTCAGTGCCGCGGTTTGGCATGCTTACGAACTGCGGATTTCGGCTCCGGCTCGCGCTGGATAGTTCCGCCGTGCGTGGCGCCCAGGCACTGGGCTTCCTTGAGTATGGCGGCCAGTGCGTCGTTGGCCGTCATCTTTTCCCGGTCGAATTCAATCTCGTCCTTGCGCGCCCGGGCGGCGGCGCAAACCTGATTGAGCTGTGCATCGCTCAGCCTCTTGCGGCCCCGGAAGAACTCGACCCGGCCATCGTCCGACTTGATGCGCAGGGTCAGCGTGTCCGCCTGTGCAGCGGCCACGAACGACAACAGCAACAGCGCCCCCAGCCGCCAGAACGTCACGCCAGTGCCTGCTCCAGGTCGGCGATGATGTCGGCGCTGTCTTCAATGCCGATGCTCAGTCGTACCACGTCATTGCCGGCGCCGGCCTTGGCGCGGTCCTCGTCGGACAATTGGCGATGGGTGGTGGAGGCGGGATGGATGATCAGGCTGCGCGTGTCGCCGATATTGGCCACATGGCTGAACAGCTTGACGCTGTTGACCAGCTTGATGCCGGCCTCATAGCCGCCCTTGAGGCCGAAGGTGAACACGCCGCCCGCGCCCTTGGGGCAATATTTCTGGTGCAGCTTGTAGGACGCATTGTCCGGCAGGCCGGCATAATTCACCCATTCCACCTTGGGATTGGCCTTCAGCCATTTGGCGACGGCCAGGGCATTGTCGCAATGCCGTTGCATCCTGAGCGGCAGAGTTTCGGCGCCGGTCAAGACCAGGAACGCGTTCATGGGCGACAGTGCAGGTCCCAGGTCGCGCAAGGCAAAGACGCGCGTGGTGATGGCGAAGGCCATGTCGCCGAACGTCTCCCACATCCGCATGCCGTGATAGGAGGGATTGGGCTCGGACAGGGTGGGGAATTTCCCGCTGCCCCAGTCGAACTTGCCGCCATCCACGATCACCCCGGCCATGGAGTTGCCGTGCCCGCCCAGGAATTTGGTGGCGGAATGAAGGACGATGTCGGCGCCCCATTCGATGGGGCGGATCAGGTAGGGCGAGGCCAGGGTGTTGTCGATGATCAGCGGCACGCCGGCGTCATGGGCGATTTTCGCCAGCGCCTCGATGTCGGTGATCAGCCCGCCCGGGTTGGCGATGCTTTCGGCATAGATCGCCTTGGTCTTGTCGGTGATCAGCGGTTTGAAACTGTCGGGATTGGTGCTGTCGGCCCATTTCACCCGCCAGTCGAACTTGGCGAAACTCTGGTTGAACTGGTTGATCGAGCCGCCATAAAGCTGGCGCGCCGACACGATCTCATCGCCGGGACTCATCAAGGTG
>CANGRN010000288.1 GCA_947455695.1 Alphaproteobacteria bacterium | reverse complement strand
TCCGACGGCAGGGTGCGGCGGTATTGCCAGAGAAGATCGCCGGTCGCCGCATCGATGGCCTGGATCACGTCATTGGGATTGCCCAAAAACATCACGCCCTTGTAGATAATAGGCGTGGCCTCGTTGACGCCGGCTTCCATGGTGCGCGACCACACCAGTTGCAGGCCCTTCACATTGGTCTTGTTGATCTGGTCAAGGGTGGAAAAGCCATAGCCCTCATAATTGCCCCGCATCATCAGCCAGTCATTGGGGTCGGGCTTGCGCAGCACCGCGCCCGTCACCGGCACGAATTCCTTCAGAGGGTGGGGGGCGATGGTGACGCCCTTGATGGATTCCGGCGCCTGGGCCAGCGCCACGCAGCCGGAGGCCAGGAGCAATCCAAGTGTCAGCTTCTTGAAAGACATTCTCATCCCCTGTGTGCGCCATCGGCGCCGTTTTGGGGAATGATACCGTTTTTTGCCCTTCTGGCTACTCAGCCCCGGCTGCGGATCACCAGGTTGCGGATCTCGGTCATGTCTTCCATGGCAAAGCGCACGCCTTCGCGGCCCAATCCCGAGTCTTTCACTCCCCCATAGGGCATGTTGTCCACCCGGTAGGAGGGCACGTCGCCGATCACCACCCCGCCGACCTCCAGCCTGTCCCAGGCGCGCATCGCCTTGAACAGGTCGCGGGTGAAGATGCCGGCCTGCAGGCCGAACTTGGAATCGTTGACCTGGTCCAGCACCGCCTCAAAGTCGCTGAACCGGGACAGGGTGGCGACGGGACCGAAAGCCTCCTCGCAGTTCAGCTTGGTGGACTTGCCCACGCCTTCCAGCAAGGTGGCCTGCAGCATGGCGCCTTCGCGCTTGCCGCCGCACAGCAGGCGCGCGCCGCCCGCCACCGCTTCCTGGATCCAGTTGTCCAGCCGCTCGGCTTCCTTCACGTCGATCATGGGGCCGATGAAGGTTTTTTCGTCGCGCGGATCGCCGCACACCAGCGCACCGGCGCGCTCCACCAGCTTCGCCTTCAGGGTTTCGTAGATGGTCTCGTGGATGAAGATGCGCTGCACGCCGATGCAGGACTGGCCAGACTGGTAGAAGGCGCCGAAGGTGATGCGTTCCACCGCATCATCCAGATCGGCATCGGCATCCACCACAACGGCGGCATTGCCGCCCAGTTCCAGCACCACCTTCTTCTTGCCGGCCTTGGCCTTCAGCGCCCAGCCCACATCGGGCGAGCCGGTGAAGGACAAAAGCTTCAGCCGCTCGTCGGTGGTGAACAGGTCGCTGCCATGCCGTGTGGCGGGCAGGATCGAGAAGGCGCCCTTGGGCAGCTTGGTCTCGGCCAAAACCTCGCCGATGATGATGGCGCCCAGCGGGGTGCGCGAGGCAGGTTTCATCACAAAGGGGCATCCCACAGCCAGCGCCGGCGCGATCTTGTGCGCCGCCAGGTTGAGCGGGAAATTGAAGGGCGAGACGAAAGAGCAGGGGCCGATCGGCACCCGCTTCCAGATGCCAAGATACCCTTTCGCACGCGGGGCGATGTCCAGCGGCTGGACCTCGCCCAGGATGCGCACCGATTCCTCGGCGGCGATGCGGAAGGTGTCGATCAGGCGGCTGACTTCACCGCGGCTGTCCTTGATCGGCTTGCCCGCCTCGATGCACAGGGCATAGGCCAGCTCCTCGAACCGCTCCTGGAAACGCCTGACGCAATGCATCAGGACGTCCTGGCGCTCATACGCGGCCATCCGGGCCATCGGCTCGGCAGCTTCGACCGCTGCGGCTATCCCTGCGTCAATCGCCGCCGCGTCGGCCAGCGCCACGCGGGTCGCCACTTTCCCGGTATATTTGTCGGTGACCTCCAAATCCTGATTGGGGGATTTGGCTTCATTCGCCAGATAATAGGGATAGGAGTCTTTCAAGGCTGGCATATCGTCCTCACACCGCCGCGCTGAGCTTGCGGATTTCCTTGTTCAGGATGCGGTCATTGTCCGAATAGTCGATCGGGCAATCCACCAGGTGCACGCCGGGCGTATCCAGGCAGGACTTCAGCAGTTCGGGCAGCTGCTTGGCGCTGGTGACGCGGTGCCCCTTGGCACCATAGGCCTCAGCATACTTCACGAAGTCCGGATTGTTGTAGGTCAGGCCCCAATCCTTGAAGCCCATGTTCGCCTGCTTCCAGCGGATCATGCCATAGCTGTTGTCGTTCAGGATCAGCACGGTGATGTTCAGCTTCAGCCGCACCGCAGTTTCCATTTCCTGGCTGTTCATCATAAAGCCGCCATCGCCGCAGATCGCCATCACCTTGCGGTCCGGATAGACCATCGACGACGCCATGGCGGACGGAAGGCCGGCGCCCATGGTCGCCAGCGCATTGTCCAGCAGCACGGTGTTGGGCATATGGGCGCGATAGTTGCGGGCGAACCAGATCTTATAGACGCCATTGTCCAGGCAGATGATGCCGTTGGACGGCATGATGCTGCGGATCTGATCCACCAGATAGGGCGGATAGATCGGGCAGCGCTGGTCGCCCGTCATGGTCGCGGTATGCGCCACTTCGGCTTCGCGCGCCTTCAGCATCTTGCCGAAGTCCCAGTGCGGCTGGGCCATGATGTGTTCCTTGATCTGCCAGACGGCGTTGGCGATGTCGCCGATCACTTCGATCTGGGGGAAGTAGACCGGGTCCACCTCCGCCGAGCGGAAGCTGACATGGATGACTTCGGTGCCGCCGGTCCGCATGAAGAAGGGCGGCTTTTCGATCACGTCATGGCCGATGTTGACGATCAGGTCGGCGGCGGCCACGGCGGCATGCACGAAATCGCCCGACGACAGGGCGGCGCAGCCGACGAACTTGGGATTGCGCTCGTCCACCACGCCCTTGCCCAGTTGGGTGGTGACAAAGGGAATGCCTGTCTTTTCGATCAGCTGGGTCAGCATGCGGCTGGTCTGGGTGCGATTGGCGCCGGCGCCGATCACCAGCAGCGGCGACTTGGCGCGCTCGATCCGGGCCACGGCGGCACGGATGGATTTTTCATCCGCCGAGGGGCGGCGGATATGGCTGATTTTCAGCGGCACCGAGTCGGTTTGCTCGTCGGCGATGTCCTCGGGGAATTCGATATGCACCGCGCCGGGTTTTTCTTCCTGCGCCAGGCGGAAGGCTTCACGCACGCGTGACGGAATATTGTCGGCGCTGGCCATCTGGTGGGTGAACTTGGTCAGCGGGCGCATCATGTCCACGATGTCCAGGATCTGGAAGCGGCCCTGCTTGGAACTCTTGATGGGCTTCTGGCCGGTGATCATCATCAT
>CANGRN010000287.1 GCA_947455695.1 Alphaproteobacteria bacterium | reverse complement strand
CTGACCTTAACGATTGTTGCCGTAGCGATCGGAATCGTAGCGGTCTGAATTGCGGTAGTCATTGCCGCGGTCGCCATTGCGATCACGCCAGTCCACCTGATCGGGCCGGCCATCGAACCGGCCATCATCACGATCCAGCGACCTGGCGGTGCGAAGATGTTCGCGCAAGGTCGGCAACTGGCGCGCCGCCAGGTCACTCACCGGACCATGATGCTCGCGGGCTTCGTCGCGGAATTCGTCGATATCCCTGCGATGGTCATCGACCATGTGGCGAACAAATTCCCGGTCAAACGCACGGCCCCGCAGGCCCATCAGGTGGTTGCGCATCTCGCGCGCCTCCGGCGTCACCTCGCGCGTGGGCCGGATGCCAAAGCGCCGCCCGACATCCAGCACCTCGCTGCGGGCCTGGGTATGGTCGCTGACTAGGGTACGGCCGAATTCACGCACCGCGGGGTTGCGCGCGCGATCCTGGGCCAAGTTGCCCATCATGATCTCGGAATTGTTGCCCCGAAGAGCGTTGGAAAGGAACTCGCGCGGGCTGTCTGCCAGCGCCGCCATCGGCACCACGACAGCGGCGATCAGGAAAGAGCCCGCAAGCAGCCAGGAACGGTTCATCTTGATATCTCCATGTTGCCCCCATCAGGAACGGGGACAACAGGCTGCGGTTCCAGTTCCCGGGCCTCTTATTCCAGGTCCTCGATCTTTTCCTTGGGCTTTCCTCCAACTTCCTGCGCCAGCGCCGCCGCCATGAAGGCATCCAGATCGCCGTCCAGCACGTCCGAGGGCGTGCGGCTTTCCACGCCGGTGCGCAGGTCCTTCACCAGCTGGTAGGGCTGCAGGACATAGGAGCGGATCTGGTGGCCCCAGCCGATCTCCTTTTTTTCGCCGACAAAGGCGCCGGTCTCGGCCTTCTTCTTTTCCAGCTCGATCTCGTAAAGCTTGGACTTCAGCATGTCCCAGCAGATGGCGCGGTTCTGTGCTGGCTGCGCTCGCTCTGCGAGGCCACGGCGATGCCGGTGGGCAGGTGGGTGATGCGCACCGCGCTTTCGGTCTTGTTGACGTGCTGGCCGCCGGCGCCGCTGGCGCGATAGACGTCGATGCGCACGTCCTTTTCCGGAATGTCGATCTCGATGGACTGGTCGATCACCGGATAGACCGTCACGCTGGAAAAGGAGGTATGGCGGCGCGCATTGGAGTCGAACGGCGAAATGCGCACCAGCCGGTGCACGCCCGCTTCGGTCTTCAGCCAGCCATAGGCATTGGGGCCCTTGACCATCAGGGTGGTGGACTTGATGCCCGCCCCGTCGCCTTCGCTCTCCTCGATCAGCTGCAGCTTGTAGTCGTGGCGCTCGGCCCAGCGGGTGTACATGCGCAGCAGCATCGAGGCCCAGTCCTGGCTCTCGGTGCCGCCGGCCCCGGCATGGATTTCGATATAGCTGTCATTGCCGTCGGCTTCGCCCGACAGCATGGATTCCAGCCGCATCTGTTCGGCGCGGGCGTTGAGCGCCAGGAGCGCCTTCTCCGCATCCGTCACCATGGCGGCGTCGTTCTCGGCTTCCGCCATCTCGATCAGGGCGGTGGCGTCGGCGAACTCATTTTCCAGTTTGCGGACACCGCCCAATGAACTTTCCAGCTTCTGGCGCTCACGCATCAGCTTCTGCGCGGCGGCGGGGTCATTCCAGATCGAGGAGTCTTCGGCCTTGGCGTTCAGTTCATCCAGGCGGCGATTGGCGACATCCCAGTCAAAGATGCCTCCTCAGCAGGGCGATGGCCTGCTGGATATCGTCGGCGGCGCGGGAGATTTCGGGACGCATGGCGGCGGGTATAAGAAGAACGGGGCTGAAGGTAAAGTCGTTTCGACGCCGCTTTCGCAGGTCCGATGGACCTGCTCAGACGCTGCGCCTGCCGCCGCTAAAGTCCACCGTACTGGCGCCCTTTAATAAAGGCCGCCAGTACCCTCACCAACCGTCCGGGCCGGCGCATTGCCCTGCCCGGCGCTGGCGGCGACCGGCGCGCCATCGTCGACGGTGGGCGCTGGCGCATTGCTTTCGCCCGGCGCGGTCCCGGCCTTGAAGGCTTCGATGATGGCGCCTGGCGTGCCGGCGGGAACCGGATTGCCGCTCTTCCAGTCGATGGGGACTTCCTCGATGCCCGGCGCGATACGGAACGGGGTCGGCGGGGCGTCGGCCAAGGCTTCCTTCATGAAGTCGCGGAAAATCGGCGCCGCCACGGTGGCGCCCTGCTCCTTGGGACCCAGGGTGCGCGGATTGTCGAAGCCGACATAGACGCCGGCGGCAAGGTCGGGCGAGAAGCCGATGAACCAGACCGACTGGGCGTCCTGCGAGGTACCGGTCTTGCCGGCCAGGGGCTTGGGAATCTGCGCGCCGACCGAATAGGCGGCGGTACCGCGCTGGACCACGCCCTGCAGCATGGAGACGATCTGGTAGGCGGTGCGCGGATCGATGATCTGCTCGCGGGTGTCGGACAGCAGCGGCTCTTCCTGGCTGTGCCAGTTCTCGTCGTTGCAGCCCTCGCACTTGCGCTCGTCATGGCGCCAGATGGTCTTGCCGTAGCGGTCCTGGATGCGGTCCACCAGCGAGGCGCTGATCTTCTTGCCGCCATTGGCGAACTCGGAATAGCCGGTGACCATCTTGATCAACGTGGTCTCGTACGAGCCCAGCGAATTGGCCAGCAGCGGCGGCAGCTTGTCATAGACGCCCATGCGGATGGGCAGCTTCACCACCTGGTTCATGCCCAATTCATGCGCCAGCCGCACCGTCATGACGTTGCGCGACAGTTCCAGGCCCCGGCGCAGGGTGGTGTCGCCCAGGAATTCGCCCTTTTCGAAATTGTCCGGCCGCCAGATGCCAAGGCCCGGGCCCTGGTCCATCTCGAACGGCGCATCCAGCACCTTGCTGGCGGGAGTGTAGCCATTGTCCAGCGCCGTCGCATAGACGAAAGGCTTGAACGAGGAGCCGGGCTGGCGCTGGGCCTGCATGGCGCGGTCGAATTGCGACGAGGCATAGGAGAAGCCGCCCGACATGGCCAGCACGCGGCCGGTGTGCGGGTCCATTACCACGATGGCGCCATTGACCTCGGGCACCTGGCGCAGGCCGAACTCCCCGGGCTTGGCGGGCGCCGGCATCGGCTCGACATAGAAGACGTCGCCGGGCTTGACCACTTCCTGCGGCGTGGTGGGACGCGGACCCCACACCGCACCGGGCAATTGCCGGTTGGCCCACTTGTAGCCTTCGTACGTCAGAATGCCGGTGGTGCCGTCGGCAAAGCCGAT
>CANGRN010000286.1 GCA_947455695.1 Alphaproteobacteria bacterium | reverse complement strand
GGGATATTCCAGCGTCTTTTTCCCGTCCCTTGCGTTTACGCTGCACACCGCACCAAAAGGAAACGTCATGAGACCCACTCAGAAACTGCTACTGCTCAGTATCTCCACAGCGCTTATCGGTTTTGGCGCCATGGTTCCGAGCCTTGCTGCTGAAACGCCCGCCCAGGAAAAGGCGGAGCATCAGACTTTCAACAGCCGGGAAAGCAATGAACAAAAGGCCTTCGACGCCAAAGAGGCCAAGGAACGCGCTGCATTCAACGGGACTGCCAAGGAACGTCGCGCGTTTAACAAGGAAGAACATGCCGAGCGAACCGCCTTCAACAAGAAGGAAAGATCCGAACGCAAGGATATGAATAAGGAAGAAAAAACCGAGAAGTAGTGAAGAAGATTACCTTTTAGTCAGACAGGGCCCGCTGGCAATTGTCAGCGGGCTTTGTGGTTCGTGGGCCGCGCCGTAGCTTTCAGCGGAATGGCCGCTTTTGGCGCAATGCGGACTTGGGGCTTAACCGAAGGGCTAGCCGCCAAGAGCCGTTTTGATATGCTGAATGCGGGTCGGGCTGGGAACATCTCACCCTATTCGGGAAAGGCTCGGCGCTTCCCCCCATGGACGGGCCGGGCCTTTTTCCTTCTTACTTCCCAGCATTCGTCATACTTTCCGAATGACCGCTATTGGCGCAAAGAGGACATTAACCCAACTTCCTGTACGCGGGCCTGCCTGCTACAATTCCCACGAGCGAGGGCTGAAATGATTATTCGAGCGCTGTTTGCCGCGACTTTTTTGCTGGCGTCACCCGTATTGGCGCAGCCGGCCCAGACTTTTCCCCAGCCGTTTGACCGTGAGGGCGCAACCAAGGTGCTGGAGAACGATCGCGTTATCGTTTGGGACGTTTCCTGGCTGCAACGCGCCTATCCCACGCACCGTCACCTTTACGATTACGCCGGCGTTTATTACACCAGCGGCGACCGGGTCATTGTGTCTCCGGAATGCGTGCGTAGGCCAACCCACACCATCGCCTGGGATACTTTCTTCTTCCGCACAGGCGTCACGCACAGTGAAGAAGGGGCGAGCGCGGAGCCGCTGCGGGCGGTGTTCCTTGAGCTTAAGGAATCCGCGCCGGTGGGCGCCGCGGACACCACTTCCGCAGGGCTCGGCAGGAAGGTCCGTGAGAGAGACCGCTTGTTCATTTGGGAGGACATTGCCGCGCAGGATACCCAGCCGCCGGCACACCGGCATGAAAGGGATACTGTGGCTGTCGCCTTCAAAGCAGGTCAGAAACCACGGATCACGTTCGTTCCGCGCGGCACCGTGGATCACGGGGAAGAGACCGCTGGCGCGGACCGGTCATATTTCTTCGAGTTGAAGTGAGGACGCGGCTAGTAAAAATATTGTCCAGGTCAACGCGGCCCAGCGCATCGAATGACCGCTCTTGGCGCAAAGCGGACATTGATCTGTTGGCGGGTGAACCGGGGCCTTAATCTCGGGGAGGCTTTATCCGACCTGGCCGCGATGTCTTAGCGCCTGATCCGCCAGCACGATGGCCATCATGGCCTCGCCCACCGGAACGGCGCGGATGCCCACGCACGGATCGTGGCGGCCCTTGGTGAGGATTTCGGTTTCCGCGCCCGACTTCTCGATGGTCTTGCGCGGCGACAGGATGGAAGACGTCGGCTTGACCGCAAAGCGCGCCACGATGGGCTGGCCGGTCGAGATGCCGCCCAATATGCCGCCGGCATGATTGGCCAGGAAGAAGGGCTTGCCGTCATTGCCCATGCGCATCTCGTCGGCATTTTCCTCGCCGGTCAAAGCGGCGGTGGCAAAGCCGTCACCGATTTCCACGCCCTTGACGGCGTTGATGCTCATCAGCGCGCTGGCCAGTTCATTGTCCAGCTTGGCATAGACCGGCGCGCCCAGCCCGGCGGGGATGCCCTCGGCCACCACTTCGATGATGGCGCCGACCGACGAGCCGTTCTTGCGGATGGCTTCCAGATAGTCTTCCCAGGCCGGCGCGGCCTTGGCGTCGGGACAGAAGAAGGGGTTTTCGTTCACCGCGTCCCAGGACCAGTTGGCGCGCTCGATCTTTTGCGTGCCCATCTGCACCAGCGCGCCGCGGATCGTCACCTTGCCGTACAGCTTGTCCAGGACCTTGCGCGCGATGGCGCCGGCCGCCACGCGGGTGGCCGTTTCGCGCGCACTCTGGCGGCCGCCGCCGCGATAGTCGCGCACGCCATACTTGGCTTCATAGGTGTAGTCGGCATGACCGGGGCGGTACTTGTCGCGGATGTCGGCATAGTCCTTGGAACGCTGGTCGACATTCTCGATCAACAGCCCGATGGGCGTGCCGGTGGTGACCTGGGCGGGCAAGCGTTCGTCCTGGAACACGCCCGACAGGATCTTCACCGTGTCCGGCTCCTGGCGCTGGGTGACGAACTTGCTCTGGCCCGGACGGCGCTTTTCCATCCAGGGCTGGATATCGGCTTCGGTCAGTTCGATGCCGGGCGGGCAGCCGTCCACCACACAGCCAATGGCCGGGCCGTGGCTTTCGCCAAAGCTGGTGACGCGGAAGAGGTGGCCGAAGCTGTTGTGCGACATGGGCCGGGTTTAGCCCGATTTGCCTTAAGGTTCCAGTTTAACGACTTCGGCGCCTTGGACCCGGAAAACCACGCCCTGCGGCTCGTCCAGGGCGCTCATTTCCCGCCAGTCCAGCCCCGCCAGCAGGCCCCGCAGGATGCGGGTGGTGGCGCCATGGCTGACGGCGATGGTGTCATGCTCCAGCTCGCGCACCCAGTCGCTGACCCGGGACGCGACCTCGGCATAATTCTCTCCGCCCGGCACCCGCACATGCCATTTGTCGTTGCCGCGCTGCTCGAACAGGATCGGGCTCTGGGCGCGCGCCTCGTCGTTGGTCAGCTGGTCCCAGACCCCCAGGTTGATTTCCTTCAGCCGGTTATCGGTGGCAAAGCCGTCGGCCGGCAGGCCCATCGTCTCGCGCGCGATCTCCATGGTGGTGATGGCGCGGGCCAGCGGGCTGGACACGAAATGAAACCCGTCCGCCGCGCCCAGTTCGCGCTTCAGGATATGGCCGACCTGGGCGGCCTGCGTCAGCCCCAGTTCGGTGAGGGGCGTGTCCTTGTAACCGGAGAAGCGCTTTTCGACATTGGCCTCGGTCTGGCCATGGCGGGCAAAATAAAGCGTCAGCCCCCGCGGCAGCTCAAGCGCCATCCGACTTCTGCGGCACGGCGATGTCGGGCGCGTCTTCGGCCTTCATGCCCACGACGTGATAGCCGGCATCGACATGCAGATTCTCGCCGGTAACGGCGCTGCCCATGTCGGACAGCAGATACAGCGCGGC
>CANGRN010000285.1 GCA_947455695.1 Alphaproteobacteria bacterium | reverse complement strand
GGCCTCCAGCGCATAGCCGTCGAGCTCCTGGAAGCGTTCCAGGACCTCGCCGTAGCGCTCCATGACGGCGTCCAGCTGGTCGGCCTGATTGGGATCGACCATGGCCGCCTCGAGCGTGGCCATTTCGGCGGCCAGGGCGCTGACCGGGCCCACGCCGTCCATCACCGCGGCCACCGCGCTCTGGCCCGACATCTCGCCGACATCCTGGCTGAAATAGCCGATCGTCATGCCCGGATCGATCACGACCAAGCCGTCGTCGGGTTGCTCCTGGCCGGTGATCATGCGGAACAACGTCGTCTTGCCGGCGCCGTTCGGGCCCACAAGCCCGACCTTGTCGCCCTTCTGCACGCCCATCGAGGCGTCGATGAACAGGATCTGGTGGCCGTTCTGCTTGGAGATGTTGTCGAGGCGGATCATGCGGTCTTCATCAGTCTGTTATGCGAGCGTTGTTCAGTCGCCACTGGGAATCTTGCGTCTGGTTTTCACCACCGCGCTACCGCTCGCTTGTGCTCGCGGCGTGATCCGCTCAAATCGATCCGACAGGATCGATTTGACCCGGCCTTAAGCCGGGTCGCGGATCACTCCCATTCTATCGTTCCGGGAGGCTTCGACGTGATGTCGTAGACCACCCGGTTGATGCCGCGCACTTCGTTGACGATGCGGGTGGCGGTGCGGGCCAGGAAGCTGTGCTCGAAGGGATAATAGTCGGCGGTCATGCCGTCGCTGCTGGTGACGGCGCGCAGGGCGCAGACATGGTCATAGGTGCGGGCATCGCCCATCACGCCGACGGTCTTGACCGGCAGCAGCACGGCAAAGGCCTGCCAGATTTCGTCGTACAGGCTGGCCTTGCGGATCTCGTCCAGGTAGATGACGTCGGCCTTGCGCAGGATATCCAGCTTTTCCTCGGTGATGTCGCCGGGGATGCGGATGGCGAGGCCCGGGCCCGGGAAAGGGTGGCGGCCGACAAAGGCCGGCGGCAGGCCCAGCTCGCGGCCCAGGGCGCGGACTTCATCCTTGAACAGGTCGCGCAGCGGCTCGACCAGCTTCAGCTTCATGAAGTCGGGAAGACCGCCGACATTGTGGTGGCTCTTGATGGTGACCGAAGGCCCGCCGGTGGCCGAGACGCTTTCGATCACGTCGGGATAGAGCGTGCCCTGGGCGAGGAATTCCGCGCCGCCGACCTTGTGGCTTTCCTTGTCGAACACGTCGATGAAGGCGGCGCCGATGATCTTGCGCTTCTGTTCGGGATCGCTGATGCCCTTCAGACGGCCCAGGAACATTTCGCGGGCATCGGCATGGATCAGCGGGATGTTGTAGTGATTGCGGAACAGCGAGACGACTTCCTCGCTTTCGCCCGACCGCATCATGCCGGTATCGACGAAGATGCAGGTCAGCTGCTCGCCGATGGCTTCATGGATCAGCACGGCGGCAACGGACGAATCCACGCCGCCCGACAACCCGCAGATCACCTTGCCCTTGCCGACTTGGCGGCGGATTTTCTCCACCATCGCGGCGCGGAAGGCGTGCATGTTCCATTCCGGCTCGATGCCGGCGATGGTGCGCACGAAATTGGACAGCAAGGTCGCGCCGCGCGGGGTGTGCACCACTTCGGGGTGAAACTGCACGCCATAGAAGCGGCGCGTCTCGTCGGCGATCACGGCATAGGGAGACGATTCCGACGTGGCGATCGCGCTGAAGCCCGGCGGAATGGCGGTGATCTTGTCGCCATGGCTCATCCAGACCGGCTCGCTGCCGCTTTCGGCCAGGCCTTCCAGCAGCGGCGACTGGGATTTCACATGGATGTCGGCGCGGCCGAACTCCTGGTTATGGCCGCCTTCGACCTTGCCGCCCAGCTGGACGGACATGGTCATCTCGCCATAGCAGATGCCCAGCACCGGGACGCCGGCCTCGAACACGCTTTGGGGCGCGCGCGGGCTGTCGTCTTCATAGACCGAACGGGGGCCGCCGGAGAGGATGATGGCCCTGGGCTTTTTCGCCAGCGCTTCCTCGGCCTTGTTGAAGGGCACGATCTCGCAATAGACGCCGGCCTCGCGCACGCGCCGGGCGATCAGCTGCGTGACCTGGCTGCCAAAATCCAGAACCAGAACGCTCATCGGGCCGCGTTCGCCGTGGTGGAGGTGTGGCTGCCCAGCGCCGAAATCGCTTTCAGCGCGGCAGGCTGGGCGGGATCGATGCCCAGCGCGGCGTCATAGAAGCTGCGGGCATATTCGGGCTGGCCGGCTTCGGCATAGATGTCGCCCAGCGCCACGTAGGAGGTGGGACGCGCCGGATCGGCGACGATGGCCGACTGCGCCAGGCGCACGGCCAGTTCGATGTCGCCCTTGGTGCTGGCGGCACGGGCCTGGGTCAGCAGGGCATCCACCGACAGCGGCGCTTCGGCCTTGGCGGGCGCACTGGCCTTGGGGGCCGGCTTGGATGCGGCAAAGGCGGGAGCGGTGGCCACGATCAAGGCGGCCAGGAGAGGAATCGCGCGGCGGGTCATGGGCCGGACCATAAGGCATTTTGGCTGCGTGTAACCATGCGTCATTCGCGGCGGAGCCCTGCACAGTAAAAGCCATCCGTGCCGGTTTTGGCCGGGCTGGCCCGTAAATCCGGGCCCAGGCCGGGCGGCGGGCGGGAACCCCATTCCTGAGCCAGATTGATGGGGGTAAAGCCGGGATGGCGGGCCTGGAGGGCTTCCACCCGGTCCTGGTTCTCGGTGGGCAGGATGGAACAGGTGGCATAGACCAGCCGCCCGCCCGGGCGCACGAGCGCCGCGGCCTGGTCCAGCAGCTTGTCCTGCGTCTGCGTCAGCGCCGCCAGCCAGCCGGGGGTCATCCGCCAGCGCAGTTCCGGCTGGCGCCGCCAGGTGCCGGTGCCGCTGCACGGCGCATCCACCAGCACCAGATCGAAGACGCCCGAAGGCTGGCCGTGATCCAATGGCAAGGTCTTGATGATGGTGACCCCGGCGCGCGCACTGCGCTTTTCCAGTTCGAACAGCGCTTCGCCGCGCACATCGGAAGCGATGATCTCGCCCTGGTTCTGCATGGCGGCAGCCAGCGCCAGGCTCTTGCCGCCGGCGCCAGCCGCCAGATCCAGCACGCGCATGCCCGGCTGCGCGCCACAGAGAACCGATGCGATCTGCGCCGCCTCGTCCTGGAATTCGAAGGCGCCGGATTCAAACAGTGGCGATTTGGAAAGCTGCGTGGCATCGCCGCCGATGCGGATGCCGTGCGGCGCAAAGGGTGTGGGCGACGCCTCGATGCCGAGTGCCGCCAGCACCGCTTGGCGTGATGTCTTCAAGCTGTTGACGCGGATGTCGGTGGGGGCGCGTTCGATGAAAGCGGCCATCTCGGCGGGCAGGTCG
>CANGRN010000284.1 GCA_947455695.1 Alphaproteobacteria bacterium | reverse complement strand
TTTGAACCGACCATCCGGATCGCGGGTCTTCAGGCGGCGAGCACCTCGACCCTTTCGGTGACGCCGGTGGGTTTTGAGTCCTTCACCCAGATGGCGGATTCGATCGCCACGCAGGTTGTGAGCGAGAAGTACCGGGCCAAGCTGCCGTGCAAGCCCAAGGATGCCAAGGCCCCGGACGATGCCTGTTCGCGCCAGGTGCTGGACCATTACGGCATGATGCTGTTCCGCCGCCCGCTGACGAACGATGAACTGAAGAACGCGGCGAACCTCTCGGCCAAGCTGGCCAAGAGCCAGAAGGACTTCTATGCCGGCCTGCGCTACGGGCTGGCCAGCCTGATCCAGGCCCCGGACTTCATCTTCCGCAAGGAAGTGGCAGTGCCTGCCGCCGACAAGAGCTGGACCATCGAGCCCTATAGCCGCGCCACGCGTCTCAGCTACCTGCTGTGGAACACCACGCCGGACGCCGAACTGCTGGCGGCCGCCAAGAGCGGGGATCTGAACACCGCCGCAGGCCTCGACAAGCAGGTCACCCGGATGATGACCTCGCCCCGCCTGGACACCGGCATGCGCGCCTTCTTCAACGACATGCTGGAACTGGACACGTTCGATACGGTGTCCAAGGACTCCATCCTGTATCCCAAGTGGTCTTCCACCATCGCCGCTTCCGCCAAGGAAGAGACCCTGCGCACCACCATCGGCCTTGCCCTGCACGACAATGGCGACATGCGCGAGCTGATGACCACGCGCAAGACCTACATCAACCGCGCGCTGGCCGCCGACTACAAGCTCGCCTTCCCGTTCAAGGGCGACTGGGTGCAATACGAGTTCCCGGCCGATGCGGGGCGTTCCGGCGTGCTGACCCAGGCTTCCATGCTGGCGATGTTCTCCCATCCCGGCCGCAGCTCGCCCACCAAGCGCGGCGTGGCGCTGATGGACATCTTCCTGTGCGAGCCCACCCCGACGCCGCCGGCGAACGTGGACTTCTCGGCGGTCAATGATCCGACCGGCCCCCTCACCGTGCGCCAGCGCCTGATGGCCCATGCCTCCAACTCGGCCTGCGCCTCCTGCCACACCCATTCCGATCCCATCGGCCTGTCGCTGGAAGGCTTCGACACCATCGGCGGCGTGCGCACCGAGGAGAAGGGCAAGCCCATCGACGTGTCCGCCACCATCCAGGGCAAGAGCTTCTCGGGCGCCATTGGCCTGGGCAAGTTCCTGCACGACAATCCCAAGTATCCCGCCTGCATCGCCCGCAAGATGTTCGCCTACTCCAAGGGCGTGAACAGCGAAGATGTCACCGCATCCTCCTTCAAGGCCGGCCGTACCGCCTTCATCGGGTCCGGCTACAAGCTGCGCGCCCTGATCAAGGGCCTGGTGGAAGACCCGGCCTACTTCACCGCCGACGCCCCCGAACCCGCCGCGACCAAGGTCGCGGCCAGCAAGTAAGAACAGGAGCTCATGTCATGAAGCTTGATCGCAGATTTTTCCTTCGCGGCACCTCGCAGGGCGCCCTGGCCGTCATGGCCCTGCCGTTCCTGGACTGCTTCCTGGACTCCAAGGGCAAGGCCCTGGCCGCCACGGGCCGCCCGCTGCCCTCGCGCTTTGGCACCTACTTCTACGGCCTGGGCCTGACCAAGCAGCTGTGGATCCCCAAGGTCGGCGGCACCGACTATGAGATGACGATGGAGCTGAAGCCCCTCGAAGGCTATCGCAAGAAGCTCAACATCTTCTCCGGCCTGCGCGTGCCGCTGGACGACAATCCCAACTACCAGCACTGGTCGGGCGCCGCGGCCGCCGCCACCGGCATCTCGCCCACCAAGCAGAGCGAGTTCGATTCCAAGACCATCGACCAGCAGGTCGCCGACGTCATCAGCCACGGCACCCGCTTCAAGTCGGTATCGGCATCCGCCGCCGGCGATCCCAAGCAGAGCTATTCCAGCCTGGGCGGTCCCAACACCCTGCCGGCCGAAGCATCCCCGCTCTCGCTCTATACCCGCCTGTTCGGGCCGGGGTTTCAGGATCCCACCAAGGGCGACTGGAAGCCCGATCCCCAGATCATGGTGCAGCAGTCGGTGCTCTCGGCCGTCTCCGAGAGCCGCAAGGCCGCCATGGCCAACCTCGGCGCCGCCGACAAGGCGCGCATGGACCAGTACTTCACCTCGGTCCGCGAAGCCGAACTGCAGATGGCCGCCGAACTGCAGCGTCCCGACATCCAGGCCAAGGTCACGATCCCCGAAGCTCCCGGCGAGATGGTCTGCAACAACGCCCTGCCCAACCTGCGCGCCACCCTGCCGCTGATGGCCAAGCTGGGCGCCATGGCGCTGGCCACCGACCAGACCCGCGTCTTCAACATGTCGGTATCCGAGCCGGGCTCGCAGATCTTCGTTCCCGGAGACAGCCTGGGCTATCACCAGTCCACCCACGAAGAACCCATCGATCCGGTGCTGGGCTACCAGCCCCGCGTCGCCCAGTACAACATCCAGAACATGGAGCTGTTCGCGTCCTACCTGAAGGAGATGGACGCCATCCCCGAAGGCGACGGCACGCTGCTGGACCACATGCTGGTGTTCGCCTTCACCGACCAGTCCTTCGCCAAGATCCATGCCGTGGACGGCCTGCCCATCATGGTGGCGGGCGGCGGCAGCGGGAAGATGAAGATGGGCCACCATGTCGCCGGCGATTCCAGCCCGGTCTCCCGCGTCGGCCTCACCATCCAGAAGGCCATGGGCGTGTCGCTCGACAGCTGGGGCAAGGGCTCCATGGAGATCCGCCAGCCCTATACCGAGCTGCTGGCGTAACAGTCGTTTCGGAAGGGCAAACTTTCGCCATGAAGCACCGGCTACCGTAAACAGCCGGCACTTCGCCGCCGCCTTAACTGGGAGTGTTCGTTATTATGTCTGCGTCCCGTATCCGCCGCATCATCACCGCGGCGCTGATGGTATCCTCCATGACCACGCTTGCCTTCGCCGATCCGCCCCCCGCCGCCCAGATCAAGCCGCGCCAGGACAAGCTGCGCGACATGGGCGGGGCGCTGAAGGCCATCACCGACGAGATCAAGAAGGGCCGCATCGACTGGGACAATGCCGTCATCCCCAACGCCCAGACCGTCAAGGACCGCTCGGTCTATATCCTCAACTGGTTCCCCAAGGGCTCCGGCCCCGAGGCCCATGTGAAGACCTATGCGCTCCCCGCCATCTGGCAAAAACAGGACGACTTCACCAGGCTGGGCAAACAGCTCCAGGCCGACGCCGCCAAGCTGCAACAAGTCGCAAACGCCAAGGACGAAGCCGGCCTCAAGGCACAGGTCCAGGTCATCGGCAAAACCTGCAAGGCATGCCACGATCCTTACCGCTCACCAGACTACGAAAAAGACAACGAAGAAT
>CANGRN010000283.1 GCA_947455695.1 Alphaproteobacteria bacterium | reverse complement strand
GGGGCAGCCACAGGCCCATGCCATACAGCGCGATGACGATGGAAAAGTCCGGGATCATCAAAAGCCAGATGCGCTTGTCCAGCAGCATCTCCTTCAAGCCGTGCAACTGGCCCGGCGGCTCGGCGGCCAGGCGCGCGGCGATGATCTGCTTTTCTTCCGCGCTCAGCCATTTGGCCTTGGCCGGGCCATCGGGCAGCACCCACAAGGTCGCGGCGCCGCACAGCAGGGACGGAATGCCTTCCAGGATCATCATCCATTGCCAGCCCGACAGGCCATACCCCTCGATACCAAGCAACCAGCCAGAAAGAGGTCCGCCGATCACCGCCGACAGCGGCACGCCCCCCAGGAACAGGGCGATGAAGCGCGCCCGCGTCGACTGGGGAAACCAGTAGGTCATGTAGAGGATCATGCCGGGATAGAGCCCCGCTTCCGCCGCCCCCAAAAGAAAGCGCACGGTGCAAAAGCTGATCGGCTCGCGGCAGAAAGCCGTCAGCATGGACAGCAAGCCCCAGCTGACGCAGATGCGGCACATCCAGAGCCGGGCGCCCACCTTCTGCAACATCAGGTTCGACGGCACCTCGAACAGGAAATAGCCCAGGAAGAAGATGCCGGCGGCATTGCCATAGAGCTGCGGCGAGAAGCCCAGCTCCTTGTTCATCTGCAGCGCGGCGAAGGAGATGTTGGAGCGGTCCAGGAAGGCGACCACATACATCAGCGCCATGAAGGGGATCAGCCGCCAGGCGGCGCGCGCCAATATCCGGTCGGACCGGACGATCTCTTCCAGGGTCATGGGGTGCGGCAAAAACGGGCCAGCATCGCCATGGACAACGCCGCCGCCAGCGAAACGCCGGTGCACATATACATGCCGATGGTGTAGCTGCCGGTGGTCTGCAGCAGCCAGCCCATCAGGCCCGGCCCGACAAAGCCCGACAGGTTGCCCACCGAATTGATCAGCGCGAAGGCGCCGGCCACGGCCGAACCGCCCAGGAACAGCGGCGGCACCGACCAGAAGGTGGCCAGCCCCGAATAGACACCGCCCGATGCCAGGCAGAAGCCCAGGATCACCAGCACATCATTGCCGACGCCGAGCGCGGCAATGCCGAAGCCCAGCGCCGCCACCAGCGCTGAGATCACAAAGTGCAGCGCCCGCTTGCCGGTGCGATCGCTGGACAGGCCGATGACCCACAGCACGGCCAGCGAAGCGGTATAGGGAATGATCAGGATGTAGCTGGTCTGCTTGATGGTGTAGCCCATGGCATGAACCATCTGCGGCATCCAGAAGCCCAGCGCATAGATGCCGAACACGATGGTGAAGTCCGGAATGATCAGCGCCCAGACACGCCAGTCCTTCAGCATCTCCCCAAAGCCGTGCACTTCGGCTTTCGGCTCGGCCGCCAGCTTGGCCATCACGATGTCTTTTTCCGCCTCCGTCAGGAACGGCGCCTTGCGCGGATTGTCGGGCAACAGCCACAGCGCCAGGAAGCCCAGCGCGATGGTGGGAACCCCTTCCAGAAGGTACATCCACTGCCAGCCCTTGAAGCCGTAACCGGCAATGCCCATCAGCCAGCCCGACAAGGGCGAGCCGATGATGTTGGACACCGGAATGCCCATGCAGAAGATCGCCAGGATGCGCGCCCGGGTGGAGGCGGGAAACCAGTAGGTGAAATACAGCAGGATGCCCGGATAGAAGCCGGCTTCCGCCACGCCCAGCAGGAAGCGCAGCAGGAAGAACATCACCGGGCCCTGCACGAAGGCGAACGCCATCGAGACCAGCGCCCAGGTGATCATGATGCGCGCCAGCCAGATGCGCGCGCCCACCCTCTCCATGATCAGGTTGGAGGGCACCTCGAACACCAGATAGCCCAGGAAGAAGATGCCGGTTCCCCAGCCGAACACCTCGGGCGAAAAGCCCAGGTCCTGGTTCATGGTGAGGGCGGCGAAGCCGACATTCACCCGGTTGAGGAAGGCGGCGACGTACATCGCCAGGATCAACGGCACCAGCCGCCAGGCGGCGCGGCGCAGGATTGCGTCCGCCTCGTTTCGTATCGCTGTCATTCCCCGCCCCTGCTTTTGGCCAGCGTCGCATCGTCCGCAGCAGCGGTCCAGTACCCAAAATGCCCGCCTCGACCGGGGTTAACCCTTTGTCGTAACTGGAATTTCCCCCGATCTTGCCCTTTGGGGGCCTTTTCTCTATAGACCCGCCCTCAACGGCTGCGGTCGTCGGAGCTTCCCCAGGGAAGTAGCGCATGGTGCGCGTTCCGGTCGAGCCAAGGCAAAAGCGCAGGGCCCTCCTGCCTTTTGTTCCGCAACCAACAGGAAAGGGAACGCAAGATGGCTCTTTATGAGCATCTTCTGATCGCGCGCCAGGATATCAGCGCGCAACAGGTGGACGCACTGGCCACCCATCTCAAGACCATCGTCGAAGGCGAAGGCGGCAAGATCGAAAAGCAGGAATATTGGGGCCTGCGCGGTCTGGCGTATCGCATCAAGAAGAACCGCAAGGGACATTATGTCCTGCTGAACATCAACGCGCCGTCGAACGCGGTGGTCGAGCTGGAACGCCAGCTGAAGATCAACGAAGACGTGCTGCGCTACATCACCGTCAAGGTGGACCAGTTCGACACCTCGTCGAGCAAGGCCCGCCGCGACGACAAGCCCGAAGGCGCCAAGCCCGAAGGCGAAGCCGAGGAGATCCTGGTATGAGCTACGGTGGAAATCGTGACGGCGGCCGCGAAGGCGGACGCGGTGGTGATCGTGATGGAGCCCGCGGCGGCGACCGCGAAGGCGGCCGCGGTGGACGCGAGGACGGCGCACGCCGTCCGTTCTTCCGTCGCAAGAAGACCTGCCCCTTCTCCGGCGATAACGCCCCCAAGATCGACTACAAGGACGTCAAGCTCCTGCAGCGCTTCATTTCCGAGCGCGGCAAGATCGTGCCGTCGCGCATCACCGCGGTCAGCAACAAGAAGCAGCGCATTTTGGCCAACGCCATCAAGCGCGCCCGCTTCATGGCGCTGCTGCCCTATGTCGTGAAGTAGGAGAGCGACCATGCAAGTGATCCTGCTCGAACGCGTCGAAAAGCTCGGCCAGATCGGCGACGAAGTGAAGGTGAAGGACGGCTTTGCCCGCAACTTCCTGCTGCCCAAGAAGAAAGCGCTGCGCGCCACCAAGGCGAACCGCGAATACTTCCAGGCCCAGAAGTCGCAGATCGAAGCCAACAACCTCAAGCTGAAGGGCGAAGCCGAAAAGATCGGCAACAAGCTCGACGGCCAGAAGTTCGTCCTGATCCGCCAGGCCGGCGACCGCGGCCAGCTGTACGGCTCGGTCTCTCCCCGTGACGTCGCCGACGCCATGGAAAAGGCCGGCTTCAAGGTGGACCGTCACCAGGTCT
>CANGRN010000282.1 GCA_947455695.1 Alphaproteobacteria bacterium | reverse complement strand
GTGGAAGAGCAGGGTTACAAGCGCGCCGCCGACGAGATCCAGAGCCAGCTTCTGGCGGGCATCGCCCGCATCGGCGGCGACAAGATCACCGGCGAGGGCTACACCGCCATTCAGGGCTTCATCACCCAGCTGCGCACCCAGAAGGGTCTGGGCCGCATCGCCATCGCCGCCGATCCCAGCGTGCTGGCGGCCAATCCCCAGCAGGATCCGCTGCTGGAACCGGGCGATGTGTTGTTCATCCCGCAGCGTCCCTCCACCATCACGGTCCTGGGCGAAGTCATGCAGCCGGGCAGCTACAGCTACCGGCCGGGCCTGACCGTGGGCGATTACGTCAAGCGCGCCGGCGGCTATGCCCAGTTCTCCGACGAGGGCCTGACCTTCATCGTCCTGCCGGACGGTTCGGCCAAGCGCATGGAAACCTCGTGGCTGAGCTTCGATGTCCAGAGCCTGCCGCCGGGCAGCTCCATCGTGGTGCCGCGCGACCTCGCGCCGCTCACCGCCCGCCAGATCCTGCTGGACGTCACGGGCATCCTGAGCTCGTTCGCGGTCACGGCGGCCTCGCTGGCCATCCTGGCAAAGCAATAAGGCGCGTCTAGTTTCGGCCGTCCCGGCGCGCGAAGGCGCGCCTAACTTCTTCCGTAAGTATCTTCGAAGCGGACGATATCGTCCTCGCCGAGATAGGAGCCCGACTGCACTTCGATCAGGTGCAGCGGTTCCGGGCCCAGATTCTCCAGCCGGTGCCGCGAGCCCAGCGGGATGTAAGTGGATTCATTTTCCCGCATCGTGAACACCTTGTCGCCGCAGGTGACCTTGGCGGTGCCTGATACTACGATCCAGTGTTCGGCGCGCTTGTGATGCATCTGCAGCGACAGCTTGGCGCCGGGATTCACCGTGATGTGCTTGACCTGGAAATTGTCGCCCGCATCGATCCCTTCATAGGAGCCCCAGGGCCGATAGACCTTGCGGTGGGTGTTGTGCAGTTCACGCCCCGAGCGGTCGAGCTGCTCCACGATCCGCTTTACGTCCTGCGAAGCGTTCCTGTGGCTGACCAGTACGGCATCGGGGGTGGCGACAATCACCAGGTCCTCGACACCGACCGCCGCCACCAGCGGGCCTTCGCTGCGCAGGTAGGAGTTTCGCGCGCCATGCTGCAGCACATCGCCGATCACCGCATTGCCGGCCGCGTCGCGCGCCGCCACGCTCCACAGCGAATCCCAGGAGCCGATATCGCTCCAACCCATGTCCACCGGCACCACCGCCGCCTTGTCGGTGCGCTCCATCACCGCATAGTCGATGGAGATGGATTTGGCCTTGCCGAAGGTTTCGGCATCCAGGCGCAGGAAATCCAGATCGCTTTTGGCGCCGTCCAGCGATGCGCGGCATGCCGCCAGCAAGTCCGGCTCCAGTTTTTCCAGTTCGGCCAGGAAGGTGGCGGACTTGAACACGAACATGCCGCTGTTCCAGTCATAGTCGCCGGACGCGACATAGTCCGCAGCGGTGGCGGCATCGGGCTTTTCGACGAAGCGCGCGACTTTGAAACTCTTTTCCAGGCCCTTCAGGGCTTCACCACGGCGGATATAGCCGTAACCGGTTTCTGGAGAATCGGGCGTGATTCCAAAACTGACGAGGTGATTCTGGCTCGCGGCTGCCGCCGCACGGTCTAAAGCGTCCAGAAATGCAGTACGATTTCGCACAATATGGTCCGCTGGCATCAGCAGCAGCACACCTTCTGGATCTTTTTTTTGCACCATCAGGGCGGCGATGGCGGCGGCCGGCGCGGTGTTGCGGCCCACCGGTTCCAGCACAATGGCCTCAGGAACGATGCCTGCTTCGCGCATCTGCTGCGCGATCAAAAAGCGGTGTTCCACGTTGCAGATGATTACCGGAGCGGCGAAATCACCGCCCGCAGCCCGCAGGGCGGTGTCCTGAATAAGGCTTTGTTTTCCTGCCAAAGCGAGCAATTGCTTGGGAAACAGGCTGCGCGAAAGCGGCCAGAGCCGCGATCCGGCGCCTCCGGACAGGATGACAGGATGAACGGAAAACATCGGGCACAATACTCGCTTGGAAGAGGATGTACTTATCAGAGATGGGCTGTCGGGGCAGGGGGGTGGAGTTCCTGACAATTTGACACAACCGGCAAGTTGTTGCGTTGCAGCAACACAAAGTCCTTGTTTCCCGCCAGGCGTGAACCGAACGCGGCTACGCGAATTGACAGAATTGCGCGAGGCCGCGTAGAACATGCCTCAAGAGCCCTTATTTACTGTTTCATGGAGAACCCGATGCGGACTTTCAGTGCAGCCATTTTGGCCGCGACTTTGGCGATTACAAACGCATATGCGGCAACGCTTCCTGCCGGTCAGCCCGCTGGCGTGAAGAAGGCGCAGATGGAATCTCCGAACGCCCTCCTGATCGTCACCGGTCTGGGTCTTGCCGGTCTCGGCATCGGTCTGGCTGCGTCGAGCAGCGGCGGCGGCCCGGTCACCTCGAGCACCGGTGCGGTTACCGGAACCCCGTAACAGGGGGTTTCCAATCCGGAAAAAAATCGGGAGAGCCTTTCGGCTCTCCCTTTTTTTTGCGCGATCGGTGAGGCGGTCTTCAGCCGGGCGGACGGAAGATTTCAGTTTCGATAATTCCGCCTTGCGGGTGAATGTGCTGGCGCGCGCGCCAGACGCGGCCGTTGTCGGTGTCCACCCAATAGCTGTCGGTGAAGGACCATTCCGGCTTGCGTGCGCGGCAGGATTCATCCACCCGCACCGTGGCGATCGGCTGGCCCAGGATTTTGATGGTCTGGCGTCCGGCGGCACGGGCGCTGCACGCCACGATAACGCCGTACATGTCCATCTCGGGATAATCCTGCAGCCTTGTGCTGGTGAAGGGCGCGGTCACGGCGGCGGACGGCGGCGGCAACACGCCGCCGCGTGCGGTCATGCCCGACAGGTCATGCCCCAGGCCCAGGGTGCGCGCGATGCGTCCGTCGCGCGTGACGATCACCACCCTGGCCGCCGAGGTCCAGAGCTGTTCGCTTCCCGAGTCTGTACCCAGGATCACCATGCTCTCGTTTCCGTCGTCCTGGGTATAACCCATCGAGGCATAGGGGATCGCCGCAGCCTGGTCGCGCGTGACACGGACCTTGCCGAAGCTGGCTTTCATGCTCTGGCGCGCGATCTCCAGGAACTGGGAATAGTTGGTGTTGCCGGACTGGCCGGAACTGCATCCCGCCGTAAGCAGAACCAGCGCGAGCGCCGACAGTCGTCTCACACCAGCGCCTTGATGATGGCCTGCAGCTGCGGAGCGATATCGGGGCGCGACAGGCCAACCGCAATATTGGCATGCAGGAAGCCAACCTTGTCGCCGCAGTCATAGCGCGCGCAGTCGGTCTTGACGGCATG
>CANGRN010000281.1 GCA_947455695.1 Alphaproteobacteria bacterium | reverse complement strand
GGTGTAGCCCAGCAGCAGGGCAAGCGCGACGAAACGGCCCAGCAGGATGCGCAGCGGCTTGCCGTGATAATCGAAATTGTGATCGTCGAGATAGGTATTGCCGTAGAAATACCGCTTGCTGCGGACCTTGGCCCAGGCGCTGAAGACGCCCAGGGTGACGATGGTCAGGGCGAAGTTGACGATCCAGATCTTGAAATATTCGCCGCCGGAGCCTTCGAAGCGCAGTTGATAGCGAGTCGACGGCGGCGCCGCCTCTATCGTGGTATCCATCGGAATTCCCCAATCCCTGTGGGCGCAAGTGTGCCATCAGCTGAGGGGTGCGTCCACTGACGGCGCGTCAGTAGACTCGCAGGACCGTCACGTCCTTGTCATCCCGCACTGGGGCATAGGTCCGCGCATAATTGTCCCGGATGCCATCCGCCTTGTTCCAGCGATGCAATTCGCCTTGCTGGCGGTGCAGCACGATATATTTGACATGGGCGGCGGTCAGTTGGCGCTGTTGCGCGGCCAGGTCACTTGTCACCAGCCGGTCGGCCAGGGTATCGGCCATGTGGCGGGCGGTTTCGCCCTGCACGATGGGCTTGCCGTGACACACCGACGCCATCATGGCGGCGTTGCCTTCGCCATAGCCGCGCGGCAGGTCCAGCACGCCGAACTTTTCCGAATCGTTGACGATCACGTCCAGCGCGGCGGGGCAGGCGGCTTGCGTGCTAGCCAGATGCGCCGGGGCAAAATCCAGCAGCATCAGCGCCGCGATGAGTGTCAGCAGCGCCGGCTTGCGATATCGCAGCGCCATCACGGTTGCCTGTGCCAGTACCAGGCCCAGGAACAGATACACCATCACCATGGCACGGGCAGGGGTGCGAACATTGGCGAAGAAGGGCAGCTTGGCCAGGATCACGCCGGGCAGGTGCAACGGCGTGACGTGCCCCGCCACATGCAGCGCCTCGCCGCCGGCGATCACGGCGAAGAAAATCATGCCGCCCAGCGCATAATGCAGCGGTGTCTTGGGACCGCTTTGTTCAATTCTTGGGCGCGTCAGCGCCCAGACCAGCACCGCCAGATTGATCAGCCCCAGATAGACTGTGCCTTCCCAGGCATTGCCGGTGAGGGCGGCATAGAGGCCGCTGCCATACCGGGCCAGCAGATGCGTGGGCGCAAATGCGATGAAAGCCGCAAGATCGGCCACGAACATGTTGTTGCCGACGTAATAGACGGAATTCTTCAATCCTGAACCGATCATCGGCAGCAGCCAGGGTGTCAACATTAAACTCGCCAGACCCACGCACAGCGCCGGCGCCATCAGCCGCCAGCCGCGCGGCCATCGGCGTTCATGGATGCGCAAGTACAGCAGATGGAAGGCCAGGAAATAGAACGCGTAGAAGAAGAAATACCAGCAGGACAGGGCGCTGAGCGCGTCCATTGCCGCCGCCGCGATCAGCCATTGCCAGCGGCGACGTTCCAGCGCCTTCAAGTAGAACAACACGAACAGCGGCAGGAATTCGATGCCGCTGACATGGGCGTGGTGCATCACCTGCGCCACATGCCAGGGATTGAAGGCGAAGACGAAGCCGGCGACCACGGCGCCCGCATTGCGGCCTGCAACATCGCCCAGCAGATGCCGGGCCAGCCCGAACATCGCCGCCGCGCCCAGCGGAAAGCTGGCCAGCAAGGTCAGGTTGTGAAGCGTCACCAGGGGGGAAAAATCGCTGCCGAACAGCTTCGACAGCAGCGCCACCGCAAGGACCTGCGGCCAGGCGAAGGAGTGATAGGCCAGCGAGGTCCCTTCGGGAAAACGGATCTGGCGGGTGAACAGCATGTCGTGCCAGCCGCGCGCGGTCGCGGCATGCCAGCTGTTCCAGAAATCCTGCATATTGTCTTCGGGCGGGCCGATCAGCGCCGACGAGACATGGGCCAGCCAGGGCCAGAAGAAAATCGCGGTTAGGGCGGTGAAGCCGCCCACAACCAGGAGCAATCGCGGCAAGGAAAGACGCCCGATCGCGCCCATGCGCGTATCGAGCACGCTCATCACGCGGTCCGCTTGACCTCGGCCAGCAGGTCCTGCGCCTTGTGCGCCAGCTCGGCCAGCTCGTTGGGCATGTCTTCGCCCGACTTGCGCGCCCAGTCGACCAGGCTGCCCGCGAACGCGGCCAGGCGCGGCGCGCTGGCGATCAGTCGCGCCTGTTCTTCCATCTTGGCCGGATCCAGGTCGTATTCGGCGCCCGGCACGCGCCAGCCGCCCCATTCGGCTTCGCCGGTGACGACGACGGGATAGGTGCCCGGCACGGGATGACGGGCGCAGTCTTCGGCCGGCTGCCACTTGTTGCGGGCGCGCACCACGCGCCAGACCTGCGCATCGCTGGGCGTCTTGTCGCCCAGCGGCTCTTCGCTGAGCAATTCCTCGGCGGCGAATTCGCGGCCAAGGCCCACGTCATAGTGAATGCGGATCGGCTCATCCAGGCCCTTGGCCCAGTGCGGCACGACATGCTCGATCAGCGCCCAGGTGCCGACCGGCTTCACGTAAACCCGCTGGTTCTTGTGGAACTGCGCTTTGGCCATGACGGGGTAATTCCGAAAAATGCCCGCTCAGCCTAGAGAAGCGCTGTTAAGTCCCGGTTAAGGCCAATGTACGACTTCGAGCAAAACTCCTGTAAAACCGGGCGATGGACAGCCCTTGCGTCAAAATTTGCACCTATGACCCCGCCACGGGCCTGTGCCAGGGGTGCGGGCGGACGCTGGCGGAAATCGGGAACTGGTTCTCGATGACGGACGCGCAGCGGCGGGCGGTGATGGAAGAATTGCCGGCCCGGCTCAAGGCGCGGACGCAAGCCAGCTGAGTTCGCCCGCCAGCTTCACATTCTGGCCGATCACGATGATGGACAGCGGCTCGGCGGTTTGTGCGGCCGCCCCCAGGCCCGCCAAAGTGGTAACGATCACCTGTTGGTTGCCCCGCGCGGCATTGGAGACGATGGCGCAAGGCTCGTCCGGTCCGCGCCCCGCCGCCACAAGCGCGTCCGCGATCTCGCCCGCGAAGCGTCGCGCCATGTAGAGCACCAGTGTCGGTGCGCCGTGGGACACAGCGGCCCAGTCCAGCCTGGTCAGCTTGCCGTCCACGCCGTGACCGGTGATGAAAGTGACGGCATGGTTGGTGTCACGATGGGTGACGGGAATGCCGGCATAGGCCAGGCCCCCGATGCCGGCAGTGATGCCCGGCACGATGCGGAAATTCACGCCGGCGCGTGCCAGCGCCTGTGCTTCCTCGCCGCCGCGGCCGAACACGAAGGGGTCGCCGCCTTTCAGCCGCAGCACGCGCTTGCCTTCCTTTGCCAAGCTCACCAGCAGGTCGGAGATTTCATCCTGCTTGCAGCTTCTGACCCCGGCGCGCTTGCCGG
>CANGRN010000280.1 GCA_947455695.1 Alphaproteobacteria bacterium | reverse complement strand
CCCTTCGGCGCGCTGATGGGGCTGATCCTGGTGGCCGAGCTGGTGATGGCCGGCAGCGTGTGGGTCCTTAAGTCCGCCATTGCCGCCGCCAAGGCCCATGCCACCCCGGCCGGCCTGACCAACACTCAGGCGCTGGGCCGCATCCTCTATACCGACTATGTCTATTACTTCCAGATCGCCGGCCTAGTGCTGCTGGTCGCGATGATCGGCGCCATCGTGCTGACCCTGCGGTCGCGCCCGGGCGTGCGCCGCCAGGTAATCAGCGTCCAGAATGCGCGCACCGCCGCCATGGCGGTGGACATGCATGATCTGAAGCCGGGAGAGGGCGCCTGATGACCATCGGCTTGACCCAGTATCTGACCGTCGCCGCCATCCTGTTCACCATCGGGGTGCTGGGCATTTTCCTGAACCGCAAGAACATCATCATCATCCTGATGTCGGTGGAACTGATCCTGCTGGCGGTGAACATCAACTTCGTCGCCTTCTCCACCTATCTGGGCGACCTGGTGGGGCAGGTGTTCGCGCTGTTCATCCTGACCGTGGCCGCCGCCGAGGCCGCCATCGGCCTTGCCATCCTGGTCGTCTATTTCCGCAACCGCGGCACCATCGCGGTTGAGGACGTCAATCTGATGAAGGGCTGAGATGTACTCTCTGATCGTCTTCCTGCCCATTCTCGGTTCCGTCATCGCGGGGCTGTTCGGTCGTATTATCGGCAACCGCGTCAGCGAGCTGGTGACCACGGGCTGCCTGTTTGCCGCCGCCGCGCTGTCGGGCGTCGCCTTCTATGACGTGGCCATTCAGGGCCACAACTATATCATCCCCGTTCTGCCCTGGATCCATTCCGGCGCCTTTGCCGTGGACTGGACCGTGCGCATCGACACCATCACCGCGGTCATGCTGGTGGTGGTGACCGGCGTGTCATCGCTGGTGCACCTGTATTCCATCGGCTACATGCACGAAGACCCGCATCGCCCGCGCTTCTTCTCGTATTTGTCGCTGTTCACCTTCGCCATGCTGATGCTGGTGACGGCCAACAACTTCCTGCAGCTGTTCTTCGGCTGGGAAGGCGTGGGCCTGGCGTCCTATTTGCTGATCGGTTTCTGGTACACCCGCCCGTCCGCCAATGCCGCCGCCATGAAGGCCTTCATCGTCAACCGCGTCGGTGACTTCGGCTTTGCGCTGGGCATCTTCGGCATTTGGGCGGTGTTCGGCACCCTGGATTTCGACGCAGTATTTGCCGCCGCCCCGCATTTCGTGGGCAAGAGCTTCGAGTTCGCCGGCCATCATGTCGACATCCTGACCACCCTGTGCCTGCTGCTGTTCGTGGGCGCGATGGGAAAGTCGGCGCAGCTGGGCCTGCACACCTGGCTGCCGGACGCGATGGAAGGCCCGACCCCCGTCTCGGCGCTGATCCATGCCGCCACCATGGTGACGGCCGGCGTGTTCCTGGTTTGTCGCTGCTCGCCCATGTTCCAGCTGTCGCCCGTGGCGCTGGAGTTCGTGACCTTCATCGGCGCCACCACCGCCTTCTTCGCCGCTTCGGTCGGCCTGTTCCAGAACGACATCAAGCGGGTGATCGCCTACTCGACCTGCTCGCAGCTGGGTTACATGTTCGCCGCCGCCGGCGTGTCGGCCTACAACGCCGCCATGTTCCACCTGTTCACCCATGCCTTCTTCAAGGCGCTGCTGTTCCTCAGCGCCGGCGCGGTGATCCATTCTATGCATCACGAACAGGACATGCGGAAGATGGGCGGCCTGGCGCGCGCCATTCCCTTCACCTGGGCGATGATGCTGATCGGCAACCTGGCGCTGACTGGTGCGGGCCTTCCGTATCTTAATGTCGGTTTGGCCGGCTTCTATTCCAAGGACGCCATCATCAATTCGACCTTTGCCGCGCATAGCGGTATCGGCTCCTACGCCTTCGCGCTGCTGATCGTCTCGGCCGGCATGACCAGCTTCTATTCCTGGCGCCAGTTCCTGATGACCTTCCATGGCCGTTACCGGGGCGCCGACATGGACCCGCATGAGGTCCATCACGACGAAGAACATGACGAGCCGCTGCGGGGCGAGGAAGACACCGGCCATTCCCAGACCCATCAGCACCATCTGCCCAAGCTCGAAGAGGTCCATGAATCGCCGCTGGTGATGCTGGTGCCGCTGGGCCTGCTGGCGCTGGGCGCGCTGTTTGCCGGCGCCGCCTTCTTCCACTTCTTCGTGGGCGAGGGCGCCCATGAATTCTGGCGCGCCTCGCTGTTCGTCGGTCACGGCGAGGAGGGCGAGCTGCCCATGTGGGTCGAGCTGGCACCGCTGACCGTCACCATCATCGGGTTCCTGATCGCCTTCTATTATTATATCCTGCACCCGTCGCTGCCCAAGAAGCTCGCCGACCGCCGGGGCATGCTCTACCTGTTCCTCTTCAACAAATGGTACTTCGACGAGCTGTATGACTTCCTGTTCGTGCGCCCGGCGCTCAAGATCGGCCGCTTCCTGTGGAAGCGCGGCGACGGCACGGTGATCGACGGGCTGGGGCCTGACGGCATCGCCGCCCGGGTGCTGGACACGGCGCGCGGCGCGGTGCGTCTGCAGACCGGCTACATCTATCATTATGCCCTGGCGATGCTGCTGGGCGTGGTGGCCCTGGTCACCTGGTTCAAGATCGCGGGAGGTGCGCTGTGAGCCTTCCCATTCTCTCTTTGGTGACGTTCGTGCCCTTGCTGGGCGCGCTGGCCATCCTGGCGATGCCCAAGGCCCAATCGGCGCGCTGGATCGCGCTGGGCACGACAATCGTCGTGTTCGCGCTGTCGCTGGTGATGTGGGCCGGGTTCGACAATGCCAATTCCGGCTTCCAGATGGTCGAGAAGGCCAACTGGCTGGGCGGCGGCATTTCCTATCACATGGGCGTGGACGGCATTTCCATGCTGTTCGTGGTCCTGACCGCCGGCCTGATGCCTTTCTGCATCGCCGCCAGCTGGGAAAGCGTCGAGACCCGCGTCGCCGAATACATGATCGCCTTCCTGGTTCTGGAAACCATGATGATCGGCGTGTTCTGCGCACTGGACTTGGTGCTGTTCTACGTGCTGTTCGAAGCCGGCCTGATCCCGATGTTCCTGATCATCGGCATCTGGGGCGGCAAGCGGCGCGTCTATGCCAGCTTCAAGTTCTTCCTCTACACCTTCATCGGCTCGGTGCTGATGCTGCTCGCGATCATGAGCATGTACTGGTATGCCGGCACCACCGACATCGCCGTGCTGCTGAACGGGGTGCATTTCCCCGTCGCCATGCAGACCTGGCTGTGGCTGGCCTTCTTCGCCAGCTTCGCGGTCAAGATGCCGATGTGGCCCGTCCATACCTGGCTGCCGGACGCGCATGTCGAAGCGCCCACCGCCGGTTCGGTGATCCTGGCCGGCATCCT
>CANGRN010000279.1 GCA_947455695.1 Alphaproteobacteria bacterium | reverse complement strand
GCTTATCCCGCATTACTACCTGACGGTGGACTGCAACCTGGATGCGCTGATGGCTGTGCGCGAGAAGATGAATGCCGCCGCGCCCAAGGGTAAGGACAAGGTCCCGGCCTACAAGCTGTCGGTCAACGACTTCATCATGAAGGCGTCGGCCATGGCGCTGATGAAGCATCCGGACGTGAACGCCTCCTGGACCGATACCGCGATCCTGCGCCACAAGGATGCCGATGTCGGCGTCGCCGTGGCGCTGGACTTCGGCTTGATCACCCCGATCATCTTCAAGGCCCAGACCAAGGGTCTGGTCGAGATCAGCAACGAAGTGAAGACGCTTGCCGGGCTGGCCAAGGAAAAGAAGCTCAAGCCCAACCAGTATGAAGGCGGCGGCTTCTCGGTCTCGAACCTGGGCATGTACGGCATCAAGAACTTCACTTCCATCATCAACCCGCCGCAGAGCTGCATCATTGCGGTCGGCGCGGGCGAGGAACGTCCCGTCGTGAAGAACGGCAAGATCGAAATCTCCACTGTCATGACCGTGACCATGTCGGCCGATCACCGGGTGGTGGACGGCGGCACCGGCGCAAAGTTCCTGCAAACCCTGAAGCAGTTCATCGAAGAACCTGCTTCGATGCTGTTGTAGGGAGCGCGACCGATGGCTGACTCCTATGACGTGATTGTGGTGGGCGGCGGACCGGGCGGCTATGTCTGCGCCATCCGCTGCGCCCAGCTTGGCCTGAAGACCGCGGTGGTCGAGCGCGACCGCATGGGCGGCATCTGCCTGAACTGGGGCTGCATCCCGACCAAGGCACTGCTGCGTTCCAGCGAGATCTGGCACCTGATGCACCGGCTGGACGAATATGGATTCAGCGCCGACAATTTCAAGTTCGACATCGAGAAGATCGTCAAGCGCAGCCGCGCCGTGTCCAAGCAATTGTCGGACGGCGTCAGCTTCCTGATGAAGAAGCACAAGATCACCGTCATCCCGGGCGAAGCCAAGCTGGCCGGCAAGGGCAAGCTGTCTGTGACCAAGGACGGCAAGGCGACCGATTACACTGCCAAGAATAACGTGCTGGCAACGGGCGCGCGCGCCCGCACCATGCCGGGGCTGGAGCCGGACGGAAAGCTGATCTGGACCTATCGCGAGGCGATGGTGCCGACCATGTTCCCCAAGTCGCTGCTGGTTGTCGGTTCGGGCGCCATCGGAATCGAGTTCGCCAGCTTCTATCGCACCCTGGGCGCCGAAGTGACGGTGGTGGAAATCCTGGACCGCGTCATGCCGGTTGAGGACGAGGAAATCTCCGCCATGGCGGCGAAGGCCTTCACCAAGCAGGGCATGAAGCTGAAGCTTGGCACGCAGGTGACCGCGCTGAAGAAGGGCGCGGACAATGTCACCTGCAGCCTGAAGGACAAGGCCGGCAAGACCGAGGACATCACGGTGGACCGGGTGATCCTGGCCATGGGCATTGTCGGCAATGTCGAAAATATCGGGCTGGAAGCCGCGGGCATCAAGGTCGAGAAGACCCACATTGTCGCCGGCAAGCATGGCGAGACCGGCGTGGACGGCGTTTGGGCGATCGGCGACCTGGTCGGCGGCCCCTGGCTGGCGCACAAGGCCATGCATGAAGGCGTGATCGTCGCCGAGAAGATCGCCGGCGTGAAGGGCGTGCATCCGCTCAACACCAGCAATGTCGCCGGCTGCACCTATTGCTGGCCGCAGGTGGCGAGCGTCGGCATGACCGAAGCCAAGGCGAAGGAAACGGGCCGCAAGATCAAGGTCGGCAAGTTCCCCTTCATCGGCAACGGCAAGGCCATCGCACTTGGCGAAGCGGAGGGCATGATCAAGACCGTGTTCGACGCCACCACCGGCGAGCTTCTGGGCGCGCACATGATCGGCGCCGAGGTGACCGAGCTGATCCAGGGATATGTCATCGCCAAGACCGGCGAGCTGACCGATGCCGAGCTGTCGCACACCATCTTCCCGCATCCGACCCTGTCGGAAATGATGCATGAAGCGGTGCTGGCGGCCGATGGAGCCGCGCTGCACATCTAGAGAAGGCGTTTTACGTCCTCGGCCATCGCCGCCGTGTTGCCGGTGTCGGTGGTGACGAGTCGCGCCTTGCCCTCACGGTCGAAGAAGAACACCGCGTTGGAATGCATGACTTCGTACGGCGGGCCCTGCTTGACGCTGTAGGCGACGCGGTAGGTGCGCGCGAGGCTTGCAAGCTGGTTTTCGGTGCCGCGCAGGCCCACGAGTTGGGGCGAGAAGGCCTTGGCATAGTCAGCCATCACGGCATCGGTATCGCGGTCCGGGTCCACGGTGACGAACAGCACCATCACGTCCGGACTGTTTACCCTCGAAACCACGTCGGCGAGATTGGCCAGGGTGGCGGGGCAGACATCGGGGCAGTGGCTGTAGCCGAAGTACAGCGCCACCACCTTGCCCCGGAAATCTGCGGCGCTGACGGATTTGCCCGCCGCGGTCATGTGGAAATCCAGCTTGGGCATGGCGCCGGAAATGTCGGTCATGTGCCAGGCCGGCTTGGAACAGCCCAACAGGGTCAGCATTGCGAAAAAGAAGGCCGTGATGCGCATGGCCGCGTCTTTATCACGCTGGGCGGATGGGGCACAGGCGCATAATATCGCGCCATGTATGTTCCCGATCCTTTCCGCGAAGACCGGCCCGAGGTGCTGGCCGATGCCGTGCGTCGGATCGGCTTTGCCACGTTGGTAACCACCGGACTGGAGGCCAATCATTTGCCGATGCTGCTGGATGGCGCTGTGTTGCACGGCCATGTCGCGCGCGCCAATCCGGTGTGGAAGCAGGGCGACGGCGCGGCGCTGGCGATCTTCCTGGGACCGCACGCCTATGTATCGCCCAGCTGGTATCCGTCCAAGGCGGTGGCAGGCAAGGCGGTGCCGACATGGAATTACATCACGGTGCATGCGCGCGGTACGCTCCGCTGGATTCAGGACGGCGATTGGCTGCGAAGCCATGTCACCGCCTTGAGCGATGCCCATGAAAAAACGCGGTTGGAGCCGTGGAAAGTCGGCGATGCGCCCGCCAGCTATATCGACAGCCTGCTGCGCGCCATTGTCGGCTTCGAGCTGACCATCGAGACGCTGGAAGGCAAATACAAGCTCAGCCAGAACCGCGACACAGCGGATCGCGATGGCGTGCGCGAAGCGTTCGCGCGCGAAGGCCGCTCCGATCTTTCCGGGTTGATGGAATGAGATCCTGGGCCGGCTATGCGGCATTGCTTGTGCTGGGGACGGCGCTGGACCTTGTGGTGCGGCTGTTTCCAGCCGATTTGCAGGTATGGCTGCCCTGGGAATTTTCCTGGCCCATCTATCTCGCCACCACGCTGACCCTGGGCTGGTTCGTCCGTGGACTGAAGATATTGCCCAAGGCGCAGCATCCG
>CANGRN010000278.1 GCA_947455695.1 Alphaproteobacteria bacterium | reverse complement strand
GGTTGCGGAAGAATTGCATCATCATGGGCGGTACGAATTCATTTTCCAGAACCAGTGGTTCTTGACGCGCGGGCAATGGCGCAGCTTCACGCCCCAGATGTCGAAGAAGCGCGCATCGCGCAGGCAGCCGAGGTAACCGATGATATGCAGCACGCCGGCTACCGCGAAGGACCAGAAGGAGCGGGTGAGCAGGAAAATTTCCAACGTCACGATCAGGTTGAAGACCGCATAACCGTAAGTGACGCCGCCCATCATTTGCGGCCGCGTCAGGGCGCTGAACACCGGATCGGAGGTCAGCCGCGCCATGTCAGTGCAGGCCCCCGGCCAGCGAGCGGATGCCCGACACGATGGCCACGGCGCCGAAGATGATGAAGCAGCCGATCACAACCGTCAGGCCGCGGCGCCATTCAATGCGGCCGGTCAGCATCATGAAGCCCACCACCGCGACGGCGATCACCGCGGCGGCCGTGGCGACATTGCCCAGCAAGGTGCCCTGCACCCATTCCAGCGCCGCCAACAGCGGCGAGGAACCGGCCGGATCCTGGGTCACCAACTGTGCCTGTGCGGGCAGGATGAACGTGGCAGCGAGGACGGGCGCGAGAAGACGCTTCATGGATTCACTCCTTCGTCGGCCAGCCGATCGAGCACGGCGGCGACATAGGCCTGGGTTTCGGGATAGGGCGGCACGCCGTGATAGCGCTCCACCGCTTCAGGCCCGGCATTGTAGGCGGCCAGGGTCTTGACGATGTCGCCGTCGAACCGCTCCAGCAGCCGCGCCAGGTAGGCCGCGCCGCCATCGACGTTCGATGCCATGTCGTTCGGGTTTACCCGCAGATCCGCCGCGGTGGCGGGCATCAGCTGCATCACCCCGCGCGCGCCCTTGGGCGAAACCGCCTCCTGTCGCATCCGCGATTCCTGCCAGGCCACGGCCCCGACCAGCCCCTGGGCCACGGCATGGCGCGCAGCACTGCCGTTGATGGCGGCGCTGACAGAGGTGGAGGTCCGGACAATCGCCGGGATGAGGGGACGGACCCCCTCGCTGGAGGCGACGACCGCACCTTTATATGTGGCGGTAGATCCATCGGGCCGGATGTCCATCACTTGGGCCATGCCTGCGGTCACAAAAGCCCCCAGCAGCCCGACGGCCAACAAAGCCATAAGACTTTGTTTTCGTTTGATAAAGAGACGCAAAGCCCACCCATTCCCCGTCTTTGAGAGGAACGATACGCCAGCCCTGATGGGTTTTCCACCGGCGGGGCAGAAAGTGCCCTTGTGGCTCCACGCCTTTAACTCCGTCGGAAATTGCTGCCGGGCGTGCTGGCTGGTGTGCCGCCGTCCGTGGGTGCCGTCTCGCAGCAGGCTTAGGCAATTCCTTGCTCTGGCAGTGAGCTTTTGGGTAATTGATGCATTGTCAAATTTTGCTTTCCTGTTCTGTGCCTCAAATGATAAAGGGCGTTGCGTGTTTTATGCGCTTCCCCTCTATTTGTATGCGCGGTATTTCGAGTCAAAGGCGCAACTTTGGGGGCTTTGTATTCGCGGAGCCCGGGGGATTGCTGTGGAAACTTATAAAGTCTCGAAAAAATCGGGCCTGTCGCCCCGCGTTCGCCGCCTCGTTCTGGAAACGGCGAGCATCATTCCATTCTTGGCGATAAGCCTGAGCCAGGCCAGCGCCCAGCCCGTCGGCGCTTCGGTCATCGCGGGCCAGGCCCAGGTCGTGTCTTCGGGCGCCACCACGGTGGTGAATCAGAATAGCTCCAAGGCGATCATCAACTGGCAGGATTTTTCGCTAGGCGCCGGCGCTACCGTCCAGTTCAACCAGCCCAATTCCAGCGCCATCACCCTGAACCGCGTCACCGGTTCAAGAATTTCCAACATTGACGGCGCCATTCGCGCCAACGGCCAGGTCTGGCTGCTCAATCCCAATGGTGTCCTGTTCGGCAACAATGCCCGCATCAATGTCGGAGGCCTGCTGGCCACCACATCGGACATCGCCAACCAGGATTTCATCGAAGGCCGCTACAATTTCAGCGGTGGCAGGAATTCCATCATCAACAAGGGCGAGATCACAGCGTCCGGCGGCGGCTCGGTGGTGCTGTCGGCGCCCACGGTCATCAATCACGGACTGGTCCAGGCCAATGCCGGTCACGCCGTGCTGGGCGGCACCGATACCTTCACGCTGGATTTCAACGGCGACCATCTTCTGTCCTATGCGGTGGGCGCCGACTCCTCCGGCGGCAAGGTCATCAACAGCGGCAAGGTCATCGCGCCGGGCGGCCAGATCCTGCTGACGGCGCGCGCCGCGGCCGGTGTGCAGGATGCGGTAATCAACAATAGCGGCATGGTCGAAGCCACCTCAGTGCGCGAAGTGAATGGCGAAATCATCCTGGAAGCTGAAGGCGGCGGCGTAGTCAATTCCGGTACACTCGACGCTTCGGGCAAGGGCGCGGGCGAAACCGGCGGCACGGTCAAGGTGCTGGGCAAGGACGTCGCACTCAGTGATGGCGCCAACGTGGACATCTCCGGCAGTGCCGGCGGCGGCATGGTGATGATCGGTGGCAATTTCCAGGGCCGCGGCATCGAACAGCATGCCCAGAACACTAGTGTCGGCAAGGCGGTGATCAAGGCCGATGCCATCGATGCCGGCAATGGCGGCAAGGTGGCGATCTGGTCCGACGGCACGACCGATTTTGCCGGCACGATCAGTGCGCGCGGCGGCGCTGCCGGCGGCAATGGTGGCCAGGTGGAAACCTCTGGCCACAATTTGCACATTCTTCCCGACGCCACAGTGAACGCCCTGGCCCCATTCGGCCATACCGGCCAATGGCTGCTGGACCCGGCAAATATCATTATCGATTCGACCGGCGCCCCGGCCACCAGCTTGACCTTCGCCAACAACAACAGCCTCACCTCGACCATCGTCGCCACCACGATCGATACGGCGTTGCAGACCGCCGATCTGTCGCTCCAGGCCAGCAACGACATCACCGTCAATGCCGCGGTGAACATCAGCAGCGCGGGTACCGCGGGGCGGACCTTCACCATGGAGGCCGGCCGCTCCATCATCCTCAACCAGCCCATCAGCTATTCCGGCGGCAAGGTCGTCATGATCGCCGCCAGCCTCGACGCCGGCGTGCAGGCGATCTATCGCGGCGCGTTCCCCGCCTCCATTTCGGGCCATGGCGCCATCACCGCCTCGCAGCTCAGCATGGCGTTGTATCGCGACGGCATCGACGGAAGCGCGATTGGCTCCTCGAGCAGCCCGCTTTTGCTGGGAAGTGCCACCAACGTCTATGCCGGGACACTCAACGCCAGTGTCTATCTGAGCAGCACTGGCACGGTTGTCATCGGCAACAGCAGCAATACCAACGGTGTGGATGTCGGTACGGGAACCGCCACCATCACCGGCTCCAACCTTCAGCAAAG
>CANGRN010000277.1 GCA_947455695.1 Alphaproteobacteria bacterium | reverse complement strand
GGCAGGGCACACGCGCCACGGGCCTGGCGGCGCTGGGCGGGGTGGTTTCGGTGCTGGCTTACGGCATCGTCATCTTCGCCATGACGGTTGCGCCGATGGGCTCGGTGTCGGCCCTGCGCGAGACCAGCGTGTTGTTCGCAGTGCTGCTGGGGCGCATATTCTTTGGCGAAAAACTGACCGCCCGCCGGATCGTCTCGGTGCTGGTGATCGCGGCCGGAGCGCTGTGCCTGGAATGATGAAGAAATTTGCCGCTGCGATCCTGGCGCTGCTGGCCACGCTGTCGCTGGCAGGCGCACAGACGGTGCAACCATTCCTGCCCGGCAATATCGCCCATCCGGCGCTGTGGCATGTGACGGGCGAGGCCGGCGAGGTTTACCTGCTGGGTTCGATCCATGTGCTGCCGCCCCATGTGCAATGGCACACCACGCCCATCAAGATGGCGCTGTCGCGCACCGATATTTTCGTCTTTGAAGTGCCCCAGGACGCCTCCGCCGTCAGCGAACTGCAGGGCCTGATCCAGAAGAACGGCTTCCTGCCGCCGGACCAGAAACTGCGCGACCTGCTGCATCCCAAATTCCGCGCCGACTATGACGCGGCGGTAAAATCCTCCGGGCTGGACGCCGCCGGCGTGGACCGCGAGCGGCCATGGCTGGCCGGTATCCAGCTGATGTTCACCCAGATCAGCAAGCTCCACTATGCCTCCAGCAACGGCGTGGACAGCGTGCTGTTGGAAAGCGCCGTGAAAAATCACAAGCCCGTCCGCTATTTCGAAACCATCGCCGACCAGTTCGCCCTGCTGGCGCCGGACGACCGCGCGCTGGAGCTGGAGGAATTCGAGGCCGGCCTGGCGGACCTGCGCGATGTCTCGGCCGGTATCCGGCCCATGGTCAGGGCCTGGGCCAATGGCGACCAGGCCAGGCTGGACGAATTGATCAATGGCGACCTCGACCAGTTTCCCAAGGCCCGCAAGCTGCTGCTGGACGACCGCAACCAGCGCTGGGTGCCCCAGATCGAAGCCATGCTGAAGGAAAAGCACGTCTTCTTCGTCACGGTGGGTGCAGGCCATTTGACCGGGCCCAAGGGCGTTCCGGCCCTGCTGCGCAAGGCGGGCTACACGGTAGAAGGGCCGTGATGGCGCGGTGAAACCGCGACGACACGGCGCCGCAGCGGGCCGCGGCGGCTAGCGACAGCGCAGCGCCGCGCGGCTTGAGGCCCGCGAGGCCAGACCCCGAAAATCCAGCCTTTCCGCGACCCGCATCATCATATGCGTATTTCTTTATATGTTTCTTGCCCCGTCCCGGCCCGGCTGCTATAGGCACGCCCGAAATCCACGGGAATCGTTTCATGGCCGCTTTCAGCGACTACATCGTCAAGGACATCACCCTGGCCGACTGGGGCCGCAAGGAACTGAACATCGCCGAGATCGAGATGCCGGGCCTGATGGCCACGCGCGCCGAATATGGCGCCGCGCAGCCGCTCAAGGGCGCCCGCATCGCCGGCTCGCTGCACATGACCATCCAGACCGCAGTGCTGATCGAAACGCTCAAGGCGCTGGGCGCCGACATCCGCTGGGTGTCCTGCAACATCTATTCGACCCAGGACCATGCCGCCGCCGCGATCGCCGCCGCCGGTATCCCGGTGTTCGCCATCAAGGGCGAGAGCCTGAAGGATTACTGGGACTACACCGCCAAGCTGTTCGAATGGCATGGCGGCGGCTATCCCAACATGATCCTGGACGATGGCGGCGACGCCACCATGCTGGTGCATCATGGCCTGCGCGCCGAAAAGGGCGACGTGGCGTTCCTGGAAAAGCCGGAGAATGAGGAAGAAGAAGTCTTCTATGCGCTGATCAAGCGCCTGCTCAAGGAAAAGCCCAAGGGCTGGTTCGCCGAGATCGCCGCCAGCATCAAGGGCGTGTCGGAAGAAACCACCACCGGCGTGCATCGCCTGTACCTGATGGAAAAGGAAGGCAAGCTGCTGTTCCCCGCCATCAACGTCAATGACAGCGTGACCAAGTCCAAGTTCGACAACCTGTATGGCTGCAAGGAATCGCTGGTGGACGGCATCCGCCGCGGCACCGACGTGATGATGGCCGGCAAGGTCGCCATGGTCGCCGGCTTCGGCGATGTGGGCAAAGGCTCGGCCGCGTCGCTGCGCAATGCCGGCTGCCGCGTGATGGTGTCGGAAATCGATCCCATCTGCGCCCTGCAGGCCGCCATGGAAGGCTATGAAGTCGTCACCATGGAAACCGCAGCCCCCAAGGCCGACATCTTCGTCACCGCCACCGGCAATGTGGACGTGATCACCCTGGATCACATGCGGGCCATGAAGGACCGCGCCATCGTCTGCAACATCGGCCACTTCGACAGCGAGATCCAGATCGCCGCCACCAAGAACCTGAAGTGGCACAACATCAAGCCGCAGGTGGACGAGATCGAATTCCCCGACGGCAAGCGCATCATCATGCTGTCCGAAGGCCGCCTGGTGAACCTGGGCAACGCCATGGGCCATCCCAGCTTCGTGATGTCGGCCAGCTTCACCAACCAGACCCTGGCGCAGATCGAGCTGTGGCAGAACACCGGCAAGTACGAGAAGAAGGTCTATGTCCTTCCCAAGGTGCTGGACGAAAAGGTCGCCCGCCTCCACCTGGGCAAGGTCGGCGCCCAGCTGACCGAGCTGACCAAGAAGCAGTCGGACTACATCACCATCCCGCAGTCGGGCCCGTACAAGCCGGACACTTATCGATATTGATCAGCGGCTGACGCCGCCGTAGCCGCTACCAAATCGCCGTTCCGCGGCAACGAAGAGGCGCGCTGCACCGCAGCGCGCCTTTTTTCGTGGCCGGCCAGCCGCTTGGCCGCGGTTGCCGGAACCACAGGTAAGGTCCTGTTAACTTTTTGATTTGACTCACAAAATATCCACAGGCCGCAAAATATAGGCCTGTGAGCCGCATCTCGTTTTTAGGAATTTATTAACCACAATCCCTAGTCGGAGTCAGACTCGCCCGCTATCTTGTTGATTCATATGTGATTCGCCGTTTGGCGGGTCGTTAACGGGGGCTGGCGGATGCGTCCCAAACTGGGACTGGGCAGAAGGCCGGGGGCATTCGGACGGGTCTGGCGGGGTCTCCTGCTGGGTTCCGCGCCTTTTGCCCTCCTGCCCACGCCTGCCCTCGCCGCGGACGCACAGAGCGCGGCCTTGTCCCTTCAGAACGGCAATATCGTGGTCCTGTCAGCGCTGGCCTGTGGCGGCGTGGCGCTGGCCGTCGCGGCGGGCCTGTGGGCGCTGGCCGAACAGCGCGACGCCCGGCGGCTCCGCCGTTCGCTGCGCGCCGTCGGTTCCAAGACCAAGGCGGCGCTGGGCGAACGCGACGCGCTGCTGGGCGCCAGCCGCGAAGCGCTGGTGGTGTGGGGCCGCGATGGTTCGGG
>CANGRN010000276.1 GCA_947455695.1 Alphaproteobacteria bacterium | reverse complement strand
CCAGCCGCCGTCGGACGCCATCTCGCTGTTCAACGGCCGCGACCTGTCCGGCTGGGAAGGCGGCAAGGGTGGCCCGGCGGGGTGGGCCGTGGAGAATGGCGAACTGGTCGACATGCCCAAGGCCGGCGACATCCGCACCACCCAGGTGTTCGGCGACATCCAGATGCATGTGGAATGGATGGTTCCGGTGCTGCCGCCCGACCGCAAGGGACAGGATCGCGGCAACAGCGGCATCTATCTGCAGGGCCTGTATGAGCTTCAGGTGTTGGACAGCTACGACAACCCGACCTATGTCAACGGCGAGGCGGGCTCGATCTACAAGCAGTCCGCGCCGCTGGTGAACGCGCTGAAGCCCGCGCCCAACTGGCAGGCCTATGACATCGTCTATTACGCGCCGCGCTTTTATAAAGACGGCTCCCTGGCCGAGCCGGCGCGCGTCACCGTCTTTCTGAACGGCGTGCTGGTGCAGAGCAATTTCGCCATCAAGGGGCCGACAGAGTATCGCGGCATCCCGGTCTACAAGCCGCATGGCGACGGACCGATTTTGCTCCAGGCGCACAACAACCCCGTGCGCTACCGGAACCTGTGGGTGCGGAAGCTCTAGCCGGCGTAGTACAAGTTCAGCGGCAGGTCGCTGTTCTGGACCCGGTAGAAGGTCTGCAGCATCATCGCCACGATGCGCCCCGTGCCGGGCGCCAGCCGGTCATGCACCGCCGAGCGCACCACGCCGAACATGCCGGCGGTCTCCGGATCGTTCAGGTTGGGACACTCAAATCCCATGCTCCAGTCGGCAAAGACGCGAACAGGAATTTCGCGGTCCAGCAGGGTGCGCGGATCGGAATGGCGGCGGTCCGCCGCGATGCGGGTGTACAGGGTGCGCACGGCAATTTCTTCGCCTTCCAGCATCTGCAGGAAGCCGCCATCGATGTGCAGCAAGAGGCCGGTGATCCCCAGCAGCGCGTTGTTGGCGCGCGAGGCGGTGAGGATTTTATCCAGCGCGCTGGGGGTGAGTTCGCTGGTAGGATTGCTGACATAAAGAAGCTGGCGCATGCGGCCAGCTTCGGTCTTCTGGATTGAAAGAAAGTGAAGGCCGCCAACGCTATTGCGTTAAGACGGCCTTCGTACTTCCTACCAATTCCTTACCGCGCGGGTGGGGGCGCGGGTGTCGGCGTGGCCGAAGCGGCCGCGGTGGACGCCGGGGCGGGGGCCGCCGGTTCCGCAGGCGCCGGTGCCGCTTCCGCCGCGACGGCCTTCTTCACCGGTTCGGGGTTTTCGGCTTCGCGGATGGCCTTGTGCTCGGCACGACGTTCCGCCGCTTCCCTGGCCTGATCCATGAAGCGGTTTTGCGCCGCGGCCGGGACCGCCGAAGCACTGACCAACAACAACGCGACACACATACGGAATTTCATGGCGTTCCTCATTTTTGGTACCCCCCGGTATCTGATGGAAAAAAAGCTGCCATGAGTTTTGCGATTCCGCAATCTCGTTTGTATTTTTGCTGCAGTGCAGTTATGGCGTTGCGTCATGGCCTTACACATCATCAAGCTATGCGTCGGCTGCGACAGCCTTGCGGAACTTTCCGACTGGCAAAAGAAGCGGCTCAAGGAAAAGCGCGCCAAGGGCCAGAAACCCGAGCTGGTTCACGTGACGCGCATGACCCCGAAGCGTGCGGACGAGGTCCTGGATGGCGGCTCGCTCTACTGGGTGATCAAGGGCCAGATCGCCGCCCGCCAGAAATTGCTGGCCTTCCGCGAGGTCAAGAAAAACGGAGTTCCCCATTGCGGCCTCGTTTATGAAAAGACCCTAATCCCAGTAGTGGCAAGGCCGCGCCGCGCCTTTCAGGGTTGGCGCTATCTGGAAGACAAGGACGCGCCGCCCGACCTGGCCCGGACCAAGGGCGCCGGGGATCTGCCCGAGGCCCTGCAGCGGGAACTTGCGTCGCTGGGATTGCTCTAAGCTTCCCCGATGGGGAATCGCCAATATCTGCTGTGGCCGCTAGCCGCCTGGACGATATTCGCAGCCATTGCGCTGTGGCTGACGCACGGGGTGATCCAGCTCGACACCGATAGCGCCATGCGCCTGGTGCAGGTGCGTGACCTTCTGCATGGACAGAGCTGGTTCGACACCGCCCAGCATCGCATGAACACGCCTTACGGATTGTCGATGCACTGGTCGCGGCTGGTGGATGCGCCGCTGGCGCTGCTGATGCAGGTATCGGAAAGGTTCGCACTGACCGCCTGGCCGCTGCTGCTGTTCCTGGCCGCCTTGCTGTTGCTGGCGCGGATCGCATTCGTGATGGCGGGGCCGCGGGCCGTGGTGACGGCCATGGCGCTGGCCCTGTTGTGCAGCGGTCTCTACGCCACCTTCGAGCCGGGCAATATCGATCATCATGGCCTGCAACTGGTGCTGATGCTGGCGGCGCTGCTTTGTGTGGTCGAACGACGTCCCGCACTGGGCGCGGCGGTGGTGGCGCTGGGCCTGGGCGTGGGATTGGAAAGCCTGCCATATGCCTTGGCGGCCATCGGCTTCTTTGTGTTCGACCAGGAAAAATCGCGCGCCTTTGGCCTGACCCTGGCCGGCATGGCGCTGCTGCTGGTGGCCACGACCGCCAGCGCGTATCGCTTTCTTCCGGCCTGTGACACCTATTCGCTGTTCTACGTGGTGCTGCTGGTGGTGGGTGGTGCCGGGCTGGCCGCGATCTCGTTCCTGCCGCGACACCGGCTGGTGGCACTGATCATTCTGGCGCTGGCCTTGCTGGCGCTGGCGGCGATGCTGAACCCCGTCTGTTTCGCGGGGCCTTATGCGGGCATGGACGCGCGCATGCGGCTGATATTCCTGGACCGCATCAACGAGGCGCGGCCCGTCTGGTCCTTCTTCACGCTGGCGCCGGCGCAAGTGGTGGGCGGCTTTGCCTATGCTGCTTTCGCGCTGGCGATGTGCGCCCTGGCGCCGCCGGGCCGCACGCGGCTTGCCGTGCTGGTTTTCACTGCGGTCGCGCTGCTGGTCGCCACCTTCCAGTATCGGGGCGTGAATTTCGCGATCCTGTTTGCGCTCCCGGGCCTGGCCGCGGCGCTGGTGCGGCTGACCGCCCGGCGCAGCATCGTCTGGCTGGCGGCGGCGATCCTGGTGTTGAATGGCGCCGCCTTCACCCTGGCGGGTGCGTTTGCGGAAGGTCAGGGCAGGGTGGCGCTGCGGGCCATGCGCTTTGCCGCCCAGGAAGTTTGCGGCCAGGAGACGGCCATGGCGGCGCTGAAGGCCTTGCCGCCAGGCCGTGTCGCCGCGTTTGTGGACCAGGGGCCTGCCATCCTGGCCTATACCGGCAATGCTGTGATTGCCGGGCCGTATCACCGGGGCAGCGCCGCCATTCTGGACAGTTATGCGATCTTCGCGGGCGCCGAACCCCGCGCGGTTCTGCAAAAGCGCGGGATCAACTACCTG
>CANGRN010000275.1 GCA_947455695.1 Alphaproteobacteria bacterium | reverse complement strand
GTGTGGGAGCGCCGCGTTCAGCCTGGCGATACCATCCTCATGCATGCCGGACTCTATCGGAACGAACGTCTCAACTATGTCGACCCGATGGCGACTCCCTTTGACGGAACCATGTGGCTCACTGCCAAGGGTACAGCCGAAAGGCCCATCACCATCAAGGCGGCCGGTGACGGCGATGTCGTCATTGACGGAGCGGGCAATTACAAACTGTTCGATGTTTCAGCATCGGCCTACCATATTTTCGATGGTCTCACCTTTCGCGACACGGATGTCGCGATTTTCGCCGGCATGAAAGAGGTGGTGGGAGCCGTCGGGCTTACCGTCAAGAACAGCCGCTTCGAAAATATCGGTTTCGGTGTCTGGACAGAGTATGCGGGGTCATGTGACTTTTACATCGCCGACAATGTCTTTCTCGGCCGTCCCGAGACGCGCAATCTTGTGGTCGGCTGGAACCGTCAGTTCCGGCAACCGGACGATGCCACTGGCCCTGCCGGCATCTACGGCTCTCACGAAATGCGGAATTACTATGCCATCAAGGTGTATGGTCCCGGTCATGTGATCGCCCACAATGCGATTGCCTTTTTTCACGATGGCATCGGCATCTCTACCTATGGAACGCCTCCGTCGGATCCTGATCGGCGGGCCTCGTCAATCGATATCTATGGCAATGACATTCACCTGTCCGGCGATGACTTCGTGGAAACCGATGGCGGCGTGCATAATGTCCGCGTCTACCAGAACCGGGGTGTAAACGCGGCTCATAACGGTTACAGCACCCAGCCGGTCTTCGGCGGGCCGATCTATTTTATCCGCAACCTGTCCTATAACGTTCCTAACGCCTTCAAAATCAACGCCAACCCCGCCGGCATCTTCTGGTGGCACAACACGCTGATCGGAGAGCAATCTGGCGGGGCGGCGTCCAACGCACATTTCCGCAACAACCTCTTCATCGGCCGCAATGCCAAGCAGGGCGTGATGCGGTGGGTGAACGCGAACAACGCCTACAGCTCCGACTATAACGGTTACCGGCCCAATCCCGGCGTCACCGAGCAGTATCGCTGGGAGGCGCCGGGCCGTACGGCTAACTTCCCGACACTCACTGCGCTCAGTGCCGCAACCGGCCAGGAACGGCATGGGGTCGAACTCGACATCGATGCCTTTGAGAATATGACCTTGCCCGACCCGGCCACGCGCTACCGGGTCTATCATGCGATGGACCTTACCTTCCGGCTCAAGCCGGGCGGAAAGGCCGTGGACGCCGCGGATCGCATCCCGACCGTCAATGACGGATTTGCCGGCTCTGCTCCGGACCTCGGCGCGCTGGAAGTGGGCCAACCCGAACCGCACTACGGACCACGGTGGCTCAATACCGAGCCTTTCTATCGTTGATGTTTTGGATTTACCGTTGTTTTTGGCGCGGAGAGGTTTTCACTGGACGGTATAGAGACGCATGAATGCGAATGACCGTTTGGAGCGCAAAGCAGACCATTGAGCCGGACGGCGCGAATGACCGCGTTTGACCAAGCGCGGACATTCTCGCTCGACCCGAGTATCAATGGCAGCTTGTAGGGACATTCGGCCCTGCGCCTAGTCTCCGGATGCCCGCAGCTCTTCGTAGTAGTATTTCCGAAACTGTAACGTCGCTCTGTCGGACGAAACGGAACACTCCGTTGCCGCGGGTGGAACTTCCGCCACCCCGCCGGACTCGACGACATTCTTATCCTCGTCAGCAATGCGCTTGTTCATCCAGTAGAAAATTGGATCCCAGACCTTCCACCGAGCAAAGTTTCGCGACTGGCAGATTATGAGATGGGTATGTCCAGACTGCTCCGGGACGACCAGCGCGTGAATCCTCAGATACTTTCCCGGAACCGGGATGTTCAAGACCATGATGTTGGGCTTGAAGTACTCAAGTATCGCACCTCCCTCCTGACCATCCATTCTCGCTTCTGCCCGGCCACCATATGGCGTGTCTTCCCAGGTGATCTCCATCCGTGAGGATGGAGTCATCCGGGTGCGCAGTTGCTTGCCGATGGTTCGACGGTGGACGAACGGCAAGTGGGGGCTGTCGAGCATGTTTTCCATCGCGCGGGTCCAGTGGCAGCGCCACAGCCGTTGGACGTAGGTGCGGGACAGGTCCGGGTTCACCAGGCCATCGGGGACGATAGGCTCAGGGATATCCTGCGACGTTGGGGATGTGTACACCCACACCAGGTCGCCAATCTCACGGACGGGCAGCGCCCGTGCGGACAAGAGTGAAAGCTTTGCATCGGGATTGAGGGGAACATAGCAGGCATTTCCGCGCCGGTCGAATTGCCAACCATGAAACGGACATTCGATGTGACCTTCCGAAGTCACCCGACCCTGCGATAGGGCGGCGCCCCGGTGGGGGCATCGGTCCAGCAGAGCGCCAACCATCCCATCCTGGCCGCGGAACAGTACCAAGCGCTCGCCCGCCAGATGAACCGCTACAGGCCTACGCTTGATTTGATTGACGCGAAGAACTGGGGTCCAGACACTGGAAAAGCCTTTGAACATGCGCCCTCGGTTAGCAATGGAATGACGTACGAACGTTTCTGGATTGGAGACCCAACTGTGACCGCAAGCTTATCTGCTCTTGCGGCAGGCGGCCAATGCGGCGCTGGGCAAGGCCAGCAGCCTGTAAAGCGCTTCTGCTCAGTGCAGGAAGGGCACCACGAACAGCGCCACGCTGCCCAGGGTGAAGGCGAAAGCCAGCAGCGCCCACAGCCCGTCGCGCACGGTGATCGCAAGCGAAAAGGCCACCAGCGCCGCGTTGGGTGGAATGCCGCCCAGCGGCACCAGTTCCAGCACAGGCGTGACCAGGCCGACCAGCAGGCAGACCAGCGCGATGACAAAGAAGAATGGCCCGGTGGTCAGCCAGGACAGGCGAGGGGCCAGCAGGAAGCGGTCAATGAAGCGGGCGGCGGGGATCAACCGCGACAGCCCGGATTCCAGCTTGCGGGCATCGATGCTGCGCCGGCCAAGCCAGACGGGAATCCAGATATGGGGATGGCCAACAAGAATCTGGCCGGTAATGAGGATGATCACCGCCGAGGTGATGGCGGGCAGGCCTGGCACCGCGCCCACCGGCGACAGCGCGATGAGGCTGGGCACCAGCAGCAGCGGGCCGAAGGAGCGCTCGCCGATAACGTCCATCAGACTGGCGACCGTGACACGGCCCTGGCCGGCCTGGTCCTCCCCGCTGTGATGGCCCAGGGCGATGACGCGGGCCAGCACCTCTTCAAGGCCCAAATGATCGGGAATGGAAGCTGGGGGCATAAAGGGGTCCAAAGGGCGCCGCACCTTGATAGGCTGATTTGCCCATGCCGGCGCCATCCGAAATGAGGGTCCCCGTGACTGCGATCCGCCATGGCGCAGCCTGAAATACGGAACGGCGCGCATTTGCCGGCTTGATAGTTC